>NZ_JBFAIN010000010.1:0-210840 GCF_040654735.1 Saccharopolyspora sp. NPDC050642
GGCTTCGGGCGAGCCATCCCACGCTCCCAACGATCGAAACGTGATCAACTCCAGCCACCACCATGCCAGACAAAGATCATTATGCAAGGACCCCTTAGCCGCGAATGGCGTGTACCTGGCGGTTCCATGGCTCGCGTGCTGCTGCGCAGGTCTCAGGACTCCAGCACTGCCATGATCATGGCTGCGAGATACGCGGTGAATCCGGCGACGGTGTGCAGATGTCTCGTCGCAATGACGTCGTCGGCGACGGCCATCGCGATGTGTATCAGCAGGCGGGCAGTCTTGCGGTCCAGCTCCGGACGGGTGGCCTGCAGCAGCGCCACCCACTCGGCGACGTACTCGCGCTGGTAGCCGGCGGCGAGCTGCTCGATTTCGGGCTCACCTGTCAGCTGGCGCCCCAAGCGTGGCCGAGCAGCGAACCGCGACACGTATGCGTTGGCGACCGCAACCAAGGCCTCGTGCGGATCCTCCGTTCTGCTCAACGCTTCTTCCAGATCCAGCCACAGAGAATGCGTGCCGCGTTCAATGACCGCCTTGAGCACGGCGGCCTTGTTGTCGAAGTAGCCGTACAGGTTCGGACCAGTCACGTCCGCTTTGGCGCCGATGTCATCCAGCGACGTTTCGTGGTAGCCCCGCTCGGCGAACAGACGATTCGCAGCCAGCAGCAGGCGCTCCCGCCGCGACACAGGACGCAGCCCAGTCTTGCCCACGGCCGGCCCCTCTCCTGTGCCGGAGCCGGAGCCGGAGTCCAAAGGCAAAGCGGCGATCGCGCGTCCCGCGCGGACGAGGGCATCAGCGTGATCAGATCCAGAAATTCGAACCGATCGGTAGCTCGGGCTTGCCATGACCGACTGGATCCCCCATGCGAGGAGTTCCGCATGAGCAGCGGACAAATCGGGGCGATCACGCTGGAGCAGCCGTACGTATCCCTGCGCGGACTGACGCAACGTGTCGCGCAGCGCCGCCTGTGATTCCTCAGGCAGGTGTCGGGCCTCTCGAGACCAGAGCACCCCCAACGGGCGGGCGACGGCAAGTGCGCTGGCATCAACGAGCACAAGCTCCAAAGAGGCGTCTCCCTCCGGGAAGGCGATATCACCGAAGCTGTCCTCGATCACCGCCTCCAGGAGTACCGCCTTGTTGGCGAAGTGTCGATACAACGCGCTCGGCGCAATCCCCACGCGACTTGCGATCGCCCCCATGGTGACGTTGTGGTAACCGAGTTCGACGAACAAGTCGCGCGCGTGGGCCAGGATCTGCTGCTTGCGATCCTTCGGGCGCCGCCGCACGCCGCCCTCGGCACTCTGCTCGCTCACCGAGAGTCACCTCCAGAAGATGTGAATACCCGATAAATTGTAACGGCGAACGGGTTGCCGTCCTCTTCGTCGCCACCTGTCCCCTCGGACAGGGCGGCCTCGGGCGACTGCGCTTTCGCGATCCCATCGGCGCCGGTGAGGATCACCACGTCGACGTCCTCGCGTCCATCGGCCTCCGCCAGCCGGGCGGGCAGTCGCTCGGCGCGTGCGCCACCGCCACCGCGGCGCTGAACTTCACCACCGACTACGTCAAGGAGCGCAAGGTCTTCGACAAACCGGTGGCCTCCTTCCAGAACACCAAGTTCGTCCTCGCCGAGTGCGCCACCGAGATCGAGGCGGCCCAGGCGATGGTCGACCGGGCCATGAACCTCCACGACAGGGGCGAGCTGACCGCCGCGGACGCTGCCAAGCTGAAGCTCTTCGGCACCGAGATGGCCGGGCGCGTCATCGACGAGTGCCTCCAACTGCACGGCGGCTACGGCTACATGCGGGAATACCCGATCGCCCGGCTCTACGCGGACACCCGCGTCTCGCGGATCTACGACGGCACCAACGAAGTCCAGAAGACCGTGATCGCGAAATCGCTCGCCCTGTAGCACCCCGGACCGAGCGGCGCCCTCGCTGCCCGAGGCTACTCGCGCAGCGAGGTGCCCAGCTCGACCGAGATCAAGGATCAGCTTCGCCGCTGGCGGATCAAGACTTCCTGCACGACCGAGGCGACCAACTGGCCGTCCTGAGCGAAGAACTGACCACGCGTCAAACCTCGGGAAGACGCATAGCTGGGGCTGTCCATCGTGAACAACAACCAGGTGTCGGCGCGGAACGGCCGGTGGAACCACACCGCGTGGTCCAGCGAAGCCATCCGGGGCGCAACAGGAGAGCTCGCATAGGGCAGGTATGCGGTCGACGCCAGCCGGACATCCGAGGTGTACGTCAAAGCGCAGGCATGCACCAACGGCACATCGGGGAGCTCTCCGACCACGCGTACCCACATCTTCTGCTGCGGCCCCAGCCCGGTATCGAACTCCGGGTTCAGGTCGGTGACCCGCCGGGTTTCCAACGCTCCCTGGAAGATCTCGTGCTCCGCTTCCTCTTCGACACTCCACCCGGCAGCCAATTGGTCCGGCTGGGGCACCGCAGGCATGTCAACCTGGTGCTCCTCGCTGTCCTCCGGCCTCTGGAACGAAGCAGAAAGACTGAATATCGTTTCACCGTCCTGGACAGCGACCACGCGGCGAGTGGTGAACGAGGCGCCTTCACGGGTTCGGTCCACCTGGTAGACGATCGGACGGCCAGTTCTCCCTGCACGGATGAAATATCCGTGCAGGGAGTGCACCGCGCGTTCAGCCGGCACCGTCGACCCCGCAGCGATCAGCGACTGCGCGGCCACATGCCCGCCGAACGCCGTCAACGGGGCACCCGGATGGCAGGTGCCGCGGTACAGGTTCTCCTCCACCCGCTCGAGCGCGATCAGCTCTGTAAACGGTGCGGCACCAACACGATCAGGAGTCATGCTGAAAACTTACCCCGCGTTCACATAATCTCCCACGCCCCAGCAGACTTCATCACACTTCTCAAAGCATCGGCCTCGCAGAGGAATTAGCCCGAAGCTACATCGCCCTCCATCTTCCGCGGCGGCGCAACACGAGCCGACCACGTTCAGCCCCGCCTACCCACCGCCGCAAAGCTGCCGTGATCTCATTTTCACTAGCGCCACAGAAGCCCCGATTCGTACTTGCGTCCGGGCTGACTCCGCTGGTCGGAACCGGTCGCGACGAGGCGCCGACAGTGGTGTTCTTCATGGATCACTGCGGCGGTGCGGGTGGCGGCGCGCAGTCCTCGTTCGACGGGCTGGACCTGTACGGCATGACGATCAGCCCCGGTATCGGGCTGCCGAGCATCGGGGTCAACGAGAGTACGCAGCCGGCCCTGCACCTGTGGCGCACGCTGAACGCGAACTCCGGTGGGCCAGGCGTCCACCGCGGCGGTCTGTCGATGGAGAGCGCGTGGGCGGTTTACGGCAGCGACGGGCCGCGGCTTCGATATCTCCAAGTCCGTGGCCGGGCGAGTCGTGGACCAGCACCCCAGATCTCCCTAGCGCTGGCACCAGTGAAGCGAACGCCAGCATCGTCGATGGTGTACGTCTCTGGTTGAGCCTGGCTCACCGCCGAGCTCGACGCCGACTGCGATGTTGAGGCAGTTGCTGGTGCAGCCACGCCCACTGTCGACATGGCGCGCCGCTCGTTCGTTGCGCACCGATGTGCCGTTCCGGTGCCTCCCAGTACACGCCTGGGTCTCATCCTCTGGTCCAGAGTCGAGCCGGCACGGTGGTCCGCTGGAGGAGAGCCGACCTGCTTAGCCGTCGGAGCCTTCGGTGGGCCCGGCGATCGTGCGGGGTTCGTCGCTTCGGCCGACGCTGATGCGGCGGGGTTTGGCCTGCTCGGCTACCGGGATCCGCAGGGTCAGCACCCCGTTGCGGTACTCGGCCTGGATGCGGTCGACATCCAGGGCTCCGCCGAGCTGCAGTTGCCGGGCGAACGTGCCGGTGGGGCGTTCGGCGACCACCCAGCTGACTTCCGAACCGCTGGACTCGGTCGGGCTGCGCTGAGCACGCACTGTCAGCGTGTTGTGCTCGGCGATGATTTCCAGGGACTCGCCCTCGATGCCTGGTAGGTCGAACTCGACGACGTACTCCTCACCGCGGCGGTAGGCATCCATCGGCATGGGCTGCGGCGCGCGGGCCGCACTGAGCACCTCGTTGGCCAACCGGTTGATGTCGCGGAACGGGTCGAACTGCAGTACCGGCATCGCACACCTCCTTCCGAACACAAGCCCTGGGACGGGATTTGCCGTCCTCGGATGGCGGCCTCAGGTGCGCGCTCGATGGCAGGGTGACGTCCCTGCTGACACATGGTGCAAGTCGACTGCTGAGCAGAATTCTAGTCCGGCAAGGACAGATCCCTCCATGCACCGCGACGCTTGTGGCAGATGCGCATTCGAGAGCCGGCTGGGGACGTTGGCTGCGGTCTCGGCTCGTTTCAACAGGTTCCGCGGACACTGAAGAACTGGGTCTGTTGGCCAACAGCGACACTCCTGTGGTGATACGTGGCAGAGGTGCCGGTGTGCTGATGGTTTCGGGGTGTCCTCGGTCTTTGCGGAACAAGCAGTCGCCTGCGGTGGTTCTGGGCCGGGATTAAGCTGCTGAGCACACCCATGGGGGGCGTGGGAGTCGCTAGGCGAGATGGGCCATAGGACTGGTGGGGCGATCATGACTTCCGATGCAGCGCCCGATGCTGGCGGACAACGGCGGGCCCGGCGGTGTAGCTCGGGTGACGCCGTGGAGACCGTGGGCGAACAGGACGACGCATGTCCGGGCGGCGCGGGCACAGGGCGGGGCAGTGACTTCGCCGAGTTGGTTCAGATGGTCAAGCAGCGTGGTTTGCTCGATCTTCGCCGCGTTTACTACGCGGTGAAGATGGCCTTCAACGGCGCGGTGTTGGCGGTCGGCGCGGTGGCGTTCGTCTTGCTCGGTGATTCGTGGTGGCAGCTGGTCACTGCGGTGGCCTTGGCGGGAGTGTTCACTCAGCTGGCCTTCATCGGACATGATGCCGGGCACCGCCAGATCTTCCGCTCCCGCCAGGCCAACGATCTGGTAGGTCATGTTCACGGCTGTCTGACGGGAATCAGCTACGGCTGGTGGGTCGGCAAGCACCGGCGTCACCACGCCAATCCGAACCACGAGGATGCCGACCCCGACATCGACATTCAGTCGCTGGCGTTCACCGCCGAGCAGTCTCGCACCAAGCGCGGCGCTCTCCGGTGGATGGCCAAGTACCAAGCGTTCTTGTTCTTCCCTCTCCTGATGCTGGAGGGGATCGTTCTGCACGTTCGCAGCATCCGGGCCGTGCTGCGGCGGGAGGTGAAGGCGCACCGAGTGGAAGCCGCTCTGCTCGCCGCTCATGTGGTGGGCTACCTGGTGGTGGTGTTCCTGGTGTTGTCACCACTCAAGGCGGTGGCGTTCATCGCGGTACATCAGGGGCTGTGGGGCGTGTACATGGGCTGTGCGTTCGCGCCCAACCACAAGGGCATGCCGACCCTGTCCGCGGCCGACAAGCTGGACTTCCTGCGCAAGCAGGTACTCACCTCCCGCAACGTTCGCGGGGGCCGGTTCGTGGACTTCCTGCTCGGTGGCCTGAACTACCAGATCGAACATCACCTCTTCCCCAGCATGCCGCGGCCGAACCTGCGCCACGCCCAGCCGCTTGTGCGCCAGTTCTGCACCAGCCGCGGAGTGTCGTACAGCCAGTGCGGCCTGTTCCATTCCTACGCACTGGTCCTGCGGCACCTGCACGCCGTCGGCGCACCACTGCGACACCCATCGGTGCCGCAGCAGTGCTAGACCGGTGATCCGTTCCTCCGCCGAGCGGATCTATCGGACCGTGAGCAGGTGGCTGCCGTCGTTTCCCAACGGGCTTCCGGTGATTCCTCGGTTGGCTTCGGATCATCGGCCAGCAGGTCGTGGGGAGAGGCGACGCTGTCTTGTTCGAGGTCGCCGGGAACCCCGAAGAGGTGCGAGATACCCGCCTCCCGCAAGCGCCGCAGCAGGAATCCACCGAGGAGTCGACCGGCGCGCATGGTCGGAAATCTGCGGCCGGTCCGCTGACACAGGATGTCAGGGGACCGGTCCTAGCGTCTGCGGCATGACGAACAACGACTTCGCGTTCTTCACCGGCACCTACGACGTCGCCAACCGCTGGCGCAAGGACTTCCTCGACCCGACGGAGGGCGACGACCGTTGGGAGGAGTTCCCCGGCATCACCCGCGCCTCCTGCCACTTCGCCGGCGCCGCCAACTTCGACGAGATCGAGTTCCCGACCAAGGGCTTCTCCGGGCTGACCCTGCGGCTGTTCGACCCAGCGACCGCACAGTGGTCGCTGTACTGGGCCAGCAAGCGCACCGGCACCCTCTTCCCACCCGTCACCGGCAGCTTCGGCGCTGACGGCACCGGCGTCTTCCACGGCGACGACGAACACGACGGCCGCAAGGTCAAGGCGCGCTTCACCTGGTCCGGCATCACCACCGACCGCGCCCACTGGGAGCAGGCGTTCTCCCTCGACAACGGGCGGACCTGGATCACCAACTGGCACATGGACTTCGTCCGGCGCACGGCCACCGACCGCGTCGCGTAACGGCGGCTGCCACGTCTTCGGGCCTCCTCACCGGTGGTCACATGGGCTCGATGTTCCCGCCGGCGGCTGCGCGTGCCGTGGGGTCGCCGTCCTCGATCGCGCTCGCCAGCAGGTCCCAGGAGAGCTCGCTGCGGGAGCCGAACGGCAGCCACACCCAGGCGCAGGTTTCGTCTTGGGCGACGAACAGCGGCCTGGCGCAGCACCCGAGTGCCCCAGCCGTCGCGCTGCTGGACAAGGCCTTCGCAGCACTGCCCCTGCCGAGTGGCGCGAGCTGCTCGACCAAGAGCGGAAGGTGCCCGCGCTCCTGACCTGGGCGAACACACCGAGGCCGTGCTCGGCGAGCTGGGCTCGACGCCGCCGGGCTCGACGAACTACGAGCTGCGGGAGCCATCCCCACCAGTCGGCGGCCCGCGCGGACAGCGCCTAACTCGGGTGGCGCGGCCACGCTCGGGCGGTCCACGTTTAGAGTCCTGTGCGCTCGGAAAACTTTCGAGCATGGACCAGCCCGTGCCGAGCCGCGCCACGCAGCGGTTCCGCGTGGCACCGGAGCGGATCACGGCCTGCCTCTTCGACCTCGACGGCGTGCTCACCAGCACCGCCGCACAGCACATGGCGGCCTGGAAGCAGACCTTCGACGCGTTCCTGCGGGAGCGGGAGGGTGAGCGCTTCTCGCCGTTCACCGAACGCGACTACCTGGAGCACGTGGACGGGCGGCCGCGGGCGGACGGCGTGCGCCAGTTCCTCGCTTCCCGCGGCATTTCCCTTCCCGAAGGGCGTCGCGACGACTCACCGGCCTCGGAAACGATCCACGGGCTGGGCAATCGGAAGAACGAGACCCTGCAGACGATCATCCTCGAACGCGGGGTGACTCCCTATCCCGGTTCGGTGCGCTACCTGGAGGCGGCGCGGGACGCCGGACTCGCCATCGGCGTGGTCACCTCCTCGGAGAACGGCGCGTCGGTGCTGGAGGCAGCGGGCTTGGACCGCTTCGTGCAAGCGCGGATCGACGGCCTGGTGATCACCGAGCAGAAGCTGCGCGGCAAGCCGGCGCCGGACGCCTTCCTGGCCGGGGCCCGGGCACTCGGCGTCGCGCCGGCCGAGGCGGCGGTCTTCGAGGACGCGCTGGCGGGCGTGCAGGCCGGCCGGGCCGGCGGGTTCGGGTGGGTGGTCGGCGTCGACCGCACCCACCACGCGGACGAGTTGCGGGCGCACGGAGCCGACGTCGTGGTCTCGGACCTGGCCGACCTCCTGGTCGCGGACCGCTGAAGGACGAGGTGGTGGACGTGACGACTTCCCGACTACCGGGATACGAGGTCGCCCCGTGGGAGCTGCGGTGGCGGTGGCTGGACCTGGACGCCCTGCGCCGCACCGAATCCACCTTCGCCCTGTCCAACGGCCACATCGGATTCCGCGGTTCGTTCGAGGAAGGCGAGCCGCGCGGCCTGCCCGGTACCTACCTGAACGGCTTCTACGAGCGGCGACCGCTGCCTTACGCCGAGGCCGGGTACGGCTACCCGGAAGACGGCCAGACCGTGGTCAACGTGACGGACGGCAAGATCATCCGGCTGCTGGTCGAGGACGAACCGGTGGACATGCGCTACGGCTCGGCCCCGCACCACGAGCGCGTGCTCGACTTCCGGTCGGGGACGCTGCGCCGCAGCACCGAGTGGGTCTCCCCCACCGGCCGGCACGTGCGCATCACCTCGGAGCGGCTGGTCTCGTTCACCCAGCGCGCCATCGCCGCGATCCACTACGAGGTCGAGCCGTTGGACGGGCACGCGCCGCTCGTGGTGCAGTCCGAGTTGCAGGCCAACGAACCCATCGAGCGGGACGTCGACGATCCGCGAGTGGCCGCCGTCCTGGAGGGCGCGCTGATCTCGGACTTCGCCGTGGGCGAGGGCAACCGCGCGGTGCTGGGCCACCACACGCGCCGGTCCGGCCTGCGCATGGCGGCGGCGATGGACCACGAGGTGGACGCGCCCGGTCCGGTGTGGACGGAGAACCGGACGGAGGGCGACCTGGCCCGGCTGACCGCGGCCGCCGAGGTGCCCCAGGGGCAGCGGCTCTCGCTGACCAAGTACGTCGCGTACGGCTGGTCCAGCCAGCGATCCCCGCAAGCCCTGCGGGCCCAGGTGGAGGCCGCGCTGGCCGGCGCCCGGCAGAGCGGCTGGCAGGGCCTGCTCGACGAGCAGCGCGCCTACCTGGACGACTTCTGGGAGGCCGCGGACGTGGAGATCGACGGTGACGCCGAGCTGCAGCAGGCGGTCCGGTTCGCGCTGTTCCACGTGCTGCAGGCCGGTGCCCGCGGGGAGACCAGGGCGATCCCGGCGAAGGGGCTCACCGGGCCCGGCTACGACGGGCACGCGTTCTGGGACACCGAATCTTTCGTGCTGCCGCTGCTGACCTACACCGTCCCGGAAGCCGCCCGCAACGCGCTGCAATGGCGTCACTCCACATTGGACAAGGCGCGGAACCGGGCCGCTCAGCTCGGCCAGGCCGGCGCCGCGTTCCCGTGGCGCTCGATCGACGGCGATGAGTGCTCCAGCTACTGGCCGGCCGGTACGGCGGCGTTCCACATCAACGCGGACGTCGCCGACGCCACCGCCCGCTACCTCGCGGCCACCGGGGACGAGGACTTCGAGGCCTCCGCCGGGCTGGAACTGCTGGTGGAGACGGCACGGCTGTGGACGTCGTTGGGACACCACGACGCGCACGGCCGGTTCCGCATCGACGGGGTCACCGGCCCCGACGAGTACACAGCCGTCGTCGACAACAACGTCTACACCAACCTGATGGCTCAGCGGAACCTGCACGAGGCGGCCGCCCACTGCGAGCGGCACCCGGAACTGGCCGGCGAGCTGGGCGTGGACGAGGAGGAGGCGGCCCATTGGCGTGACGCGGCCGACCGCATGGTGGTGCCCTACGACGACGCGCTCGACGTGCACGTGCAGTCCGAGGGGTTCACCAAGCACGCCCACTGGGACTTCGCGAACACGCCCCCGGAGGACTATCCACTGCTGCTGCACTACCCGTACTTCGACCTCTACCGCAAGCAGGTGGTCAAGCAAGCGGACCTGGTGCTGGCCATGTTCCTGCGTGGGGACGCCTTCACCCCGGAGGAGAAGGCCAGGAACGTGGCGTACTACGAGGCGCTGACCGTGCGGGACTCATCGCTGTCCTCATCCGTGCAGGCGGTGCTCAACGCCGAGGTGGGCCACCTCGAACTGGCCTACGACTACTTCGCCGAGGCGGCCCTGGCAGATCTGCACGACATCTACCAGAACGTGCGCCAGGGCCTGCACATCGCCGCACTTGCCGGTGCGTGGATCGCGGCGGTCGCCGGGTTCGGCGGGATGCGGGACCACAGCAGCGAGCTGAGCTTCGCGCCCCGGCTGCCGCCCGTGCTCAGCCGCATCTCGTTCCGGATGTGCTTCGCCGGCAGCCGGATCTGCGTCACCATCCACCGCGACGAGGCGACCTACGCGCTGCGCCACGGAGAACCGGTGCAGACCTCGCACCACGGCACGCCGATCTTGCTGGACCAGGGCCGGCCGATCACCATGCCGATACCACCGCCGCCGGAGAACCCCGCGCCCCGCCAGCCCGCGGGGCGCGCTCCGGCCCGCCGCCGGATCCGGCCGACGCCCGGTGGCTGAGCCGCGAGTTCATCGAGCTCAGGCCCGATTCCCACCCCCGGGGCGCCGGTCCGGCGGGCGCACCGGCGGGATCGGACGGCTGGGCCAGCGTCGCGGCCCGGACCACAGGGCGGGCACGGCGTCGGTCGCCGCCGCGAGCGCGTACGCGGTGGACTCGTAGTTGACCCGCCAGCCCCGGAAGTGCGGCCACGCCTCCTCCGGAGTCCGCTCCACCGGGAACCCGACCTCGGTCAGCCGCGCGACCGCCGCGCGGTATTCGCCGTACGACAGCTCAATTCCGGAGTCCGGATCGGGATCCTCATCGACCGGAATGCCTACGGCGAAAGCGATCTGCCGCAGAGCGGTGAAGCCCATCCGCAGGCACAGCCGCGGCTCGATCTGGTCCCGGCTCGGGCACAGCGCGAGCAGCAGCGCCGCCGAGTCCAGCACGGCCAGCAGCCCGACCAGCCACGAATGGCGCGGTTGCGGGGACCGGAACCAGACCAGGACCGGGTAGTTGCTGTGGCTCTCGCCGATGTCGGCCGCCCACCTCTCCCAGAGCCGGTACAACTCGGTGAGGTCGTCTTCGCCTAGCTGGATGCCGTACCTGGTGCGGACGAGCAGCTCCGGCCCCCACGGCGGAGATCCAGCCCGCGCCCCCAGCAAGGTCACCTCGGTCTCGCGGCGGTTGAACGCCGAGTACAAGGTCGGCAGGTAGGCGATCTGGAGGGCCACGATCAGAAGCCCCGTTCCGGCCGCCAGGAAATCGATGGCGCTCGGCCCGGCGGTGGCGGTGGTGGCGAACCCCAGCGTGAACAACGACGAACCGGCCTCCCGAGCCGACTCGGCCAGACCCGGCTCCCACGGGAACAGCAGAAGGGTGTAGCCGAGAAAGTAACCCGCGAGCCACGTGGCCAGCATGACGGCGAGGAAGGTGACCGGCTGCGCGGCGAGAATCCGGTCCCGCGTCGGGTAATCGGGCGCCGACCTGGTGAGCAGCACGAAGAGCGAATCCACCGACCGGCGCACCAAACGCGTGAGCCCGCCGGGACGCGCACGGGTGATGACCAACGTCCGCGCGACGCTCACCGTCACCACCGCCACGAGCAGACCACCCATGACGGCCGCGACGACCGCGGCAGCCGCGCCGACACCACCGGTCGGCACGGCCGTCCTGCCGTCCAACTGCCCCACGCACATCCCGGTTTCATCCACTGTGGACTGACCTGGCCCGTTCAGCCGACCGAACCGAACGTTCGTGCGACTGTTTCACCACCAGCAACGCCTGCACTGGCTGGCCGAACACGTCATCGACTGGTCCGCGGTCCCGGCGGTCCACATCAGACCCGCGGTGCTGCTCGAGAACCCGTTGTTCTCCGTGCTCGCCGCGCAATCGATCCGCGACCACGAGGCGCTGGCACTGCCCTTCGGAACGGGCCGCACCTCCCCCATCGCCGTCAACGCAGTCCTGCGCGCACCGCAACGCCACATCGGCTCGGTGCACGAACTGACCGGCCCCGCCCCGCGCGCCGATTCGCTCCGGCAGGACCCGGTTCCACACCACGATTGAGGTTTTCGCGATCGATCGAAAGAGCCTTAAGCCTCAACCGACCGCCGATCCGCACCGCGCGCACGTACGCAGCCACGCACCGCGACCCCGTCCGGAGATCCGGACGTGCGGCCAAGGAGTTGAGCGGGGGTACGGGCAGACTTACGCTCGGTCACGAGATGGCCAATCCTCGGCCGAACATCCACGCAGCCGGCCTGCCGAGGCGGTTCCTTCCGAACCGGTGACCCGCCTCATCGCGAGGCCGCGGCCCCGCCCTTGACCAGGCTCGTCGATGCGGCACAGGCGTGGACCGCCATCGAGAGCACGGGGGGCGTAGCGATGACCGATCTGGACACGCTGTCGGTGAACACGATTCGCGGACTGTGCATGGACGCGATCCAGAAGGCGAATTCCGGGCACCCGGGAACTCCCATGGGCATGGCGCCTGTCGCGTACGCGCTGTGGCAGCGGTTCTTGCGCTTCGATCCCGCCGATCCCATCTGGCCGAACCGCGATCGCTTCGTGCTCTCCGAGGGCCACGCCTCTGCCCTGCTCTGGTCGCTCCTGCACCTGACCGGCGTCCGCGCTGTCGATCCCGACTACGAGGTGCTGGGCCGCCCGTCGGTAGCGCTCGACGACCTGAAGTCCTTCCGGCAGCTCGATTCGCGCTGCCCCGGTCACCCCGAGTACCGGTGGACGAGCGGCGTCGAGAGCACCACCGGCCCGCTCGGCCAGGGGGTCGCCACCTCGGTCGGCATGGCGATCGCCGGGCAGTGGCTGGCGGCGAGGTACAACCGTGAAGACTTCACGCTCTTCGACTTCGACGTGTACGCGCTCGCCGGCGACGGCTGCATGATGGAGGGCATCTCCTCCGAGGCGGCGTCGCTGGCCGGGCACTTGCAGTTGTCCAACCTGTGCTGGATCTACGACTCCAACAGGGTCACCATCGAGGGCCACACCGACATCACCTTCACCGAGGACGTCGCCGCCCGCTTCCTGGCCTACGGCTGGAACGTGACCACCGTTGCCGATGCCAACGACCTCGGTCAGATCGGCCGCGCCTTCCACACCTTCCGGGCCGAGACCGGGCGTCCGACCCTGGTCCTGGTGCACAGTCACATCGGCTACGGCTCGCCGGTCGAGGACTCACCGAAAGCACACGGAGCGCCGTTCGGACCGGAGGGGGTCAGAGCCACCAAGCACGTCCTCGGAATTCCACCGGACGCGGACTTCCACATCCCCGACGGCGTGCCCGACTGGTTCGCCCAGGGCATCGGAGCGCGGGGCGCCAAGTTGCGCACGGCCTGGGAGAAGACGTTCGACGCGTACCGCAGCGCACATCCCGACCTCGCCGAGGAGCTGGAACGGATCCAGCGTCGGGAGCTCCCGGACAGCTGGGACGCCGCGCTGCCCACCTTCCCGGCCGACCCGAAGGGCTTGGCGACTCGCGATTCGTCCGGCCAGGTGCTGAACGCCGTGGCCGAGGCGATCCCCTGGGTACTCGGCGGGTCCGCCGACCTGGCACCGTCGACCAAGACCCGGCTCACGTTCGGCGGAGCGGGCGATTTCCAGCCCGACGACCGGTTCGGTCGCAACCTGCACCTCGGCGTCCGGGAGCACGGGGCTGCGGCCGTCGCCAATGGAATGGCGCTGACGAAGCTCCGCCCGTACTGGTCCGGATTCCTGATCTTCTCCGACTACGCCAAGGCCGCCATCCGCCTCTCCGCGTTGATGGAGATCCCCACCGTCCACATCTTCACCCACGACTCCATCGGCGTCGGCGAGGACGGACCCACTCACCAGCCCGTCGAGCAGCTCGCCGGGCTACGCGCAACACCCGGGCTACTCGTCTTCCGCCCCGCCGACGCCAACGAGGTCGTCGAAACCTGGCGAGTGGTCGCCGCACTCCGCCGGGAGCCCGCAGCGCTGATCCTCTCCCGACAGGCCCTTCCCACCCTCGACCGCAGTCGGCTCGGGGCGGCCAGCGGTGTCGCGCGGGGTGCCTACGTGCTGGCGGACGTGCCCTCGGGCGAGCCCGAGGTGATCCTGCTCGCCACCGGCTCCGAAGTACCGCTCGCCTTGGCCGCGCATGACGAGCTCACCGACGAGGGCATCGCATCCCGGGTGGTGAGCATGCCGTGCTGGGAGTTGTTCGACCGCCAGCCGCGGGAATACCGCGCTCAGGTGCTGCCGCCGACGGTGACGGCGAGGGTCGCGGTGGAAGGGGCCTCGACGCTCGGCTGGGACCGGTACGTCGGCGCCGGCGGGGCCATCATCGGCATGCACACCTTCGGCGCCTCCGCACCCCTCAAACAGCTGCTCACGAAGTTCGGATTCACCCCCGATCGCGTTTCACAGGTGGCACGCGAACTGGTGGCTCGGACCTAGGAGGCGATGACGTGAAAGCGACTCAGACCCTGCACGAGCTCGGGCAGAGCCTGTGGCTCGACAACATCACCCGCGACATGCTCGACTCCGGCCGGCTCCAGCACTACATCGACGACTACGCGGTCACCGGTCTGACGTCGAACCCCTCGATCTTCGACAAGGCCATCTCCTCCGGCTCGTACAACGCGGCCATCCGCGCCAAATCGGCGTCGGGACAGCCGGATGAAGAGCTCTTCTTCGAGCTGGCCATCGAGGACCTCAGGCGAGCTGCGGATCTCTTCCTGTCCATTCACGAGAGGACGGACGGTGTGGACGGCTGGGTGTCCCTGGAGGTCTCGCCCCTCCTGGCGTACGACACGGCACGGACCGTCGAAGCGGTGAAGGCACTGCACGCGCGAGCCGACCGGAGCAACCTGTTCATCAAGATTCCCGGTACCGCCCAAGGTCTCCCGGCCATCACCGAGTGCATCGCATCGGGCATACCGGTGAACGTCACCCTGCTGTTCTCGGCCGACCACTACCGGGCTGCCGCCGACGCGTACCTGACAGGCGTCGAGCGACGGGCGGAGCGGGGACTCGATCCCGCTGTGGGCTCGGTGGCCTCCGTCTTCATGTCCCGCTGGGATGCGGCTGTCAGCAGCGAAGTACCGGAAGAGCTGCGGGACCGGCTCGGCCTCGCGGTCGGACAGGACACGTACCGGATGTACCGCGCCCTGATGGACTCGGACCGGGTGCAACGCCTGGAGAACGCCGGCGCACGCATGCAGCGCCTGCTGTGGGCGAGTACCCGGACCAAGGACCCCGACGCGCCGGACACGCTGTACGTCCACGGACTCGCCGCACCGTTCACGGTCAACACGATGCCCGACGAGACGCTCAAGGCCTTCTACGATCACGGCGAAGTGAGCGAGCCCATGCCCGTCGACGGCAATGGCTGCGACGCGACGCTGGCGCGGTTCGCCGACGCAGGCGTGGATGTCGCAGCGCTCGCGGCCAAGCTCCAGAGCGACGGCGCGGCTTCCTTCGTCGCCTCCTGGAACGACCTCCTGGCCTGCATCTCCGCGCAACGGGAGGCACTCGCCCATTCCTCCCCCTGACCGAACCGAGGGCCGAAAGATGTCCATCACGCCCCTCCTGCATCAGCCGTCGTGGCAGGCACTTGAACAACATCACGCCGAGAAGAGGAGCTGATCGTGACACGCCCGGACGACCACGTGATCGTGCTCTTCGGCGCCACCGGCGACCTCGCCAAGCGCAAGCTGCTTCCCGGACTGTTCCACCTCGCCTGGGCGGGCCTCCTCCCCGACGGCTACCGCATCGTGGGCTCGGGGCGGGCTCACTCCGCGCTGAACGACGATGCGTTCCGCGAACACGCGCGCGATGCGGTCGCCACCTTCGGACGCTGCGAGCCGTCCGGGCCGGTGTGGGAGTCCTTCGCGGACTCGCTGTCCTTCGCGGCATCGGACCCACCGGATGCGGGCCCGCTCCTCGCGGCCGTACGGGCAGCCGAGAACGCCCTCGGCGGGCAGCCACGCAAGATCTTCCACCTGGCCGTTCCGCCCACGGCGTTCGGATCCGTCATCGGAATGCTCGGCGACACGGATCTGGCGGCGAACTCGAAGGTGATCGTGGAGAAGCCCTTCGGCACGGATCTCGCTTCCGCGCGAGCGCTCGACGAGACGATCCACGCCGTCTTCGACGAATCCAGGGTCTTCCGCATCGATCACTTCCTCGGCAAGGAATCGGTGGACAACATCCTCGCCCTCCGGTTCGCCAACGGCATGTTCGAACCCATCTGGAACCGGGAGCACATCAGCCACGTGCAGATCGACGTGCCCGAGACGCTCGGCCTCGAGGGCCGCGCCCACTTCTACGAAGGCACCGGCGCTTTCCGGGACATGATCGTCACGCATCTGATCCAGGTGCTGGGCATCGTGGCGATGGAGCCGCCCGTCTCGCTCGCCGCCCAGCCGTTGCGCGACGAGAAGGACAAGGTCTTCGCAGCGCTGCGCCCCATCGAACCCGGGCACGTCGTACGCGGCCAGTACGACGGCTACCGCGACGAACCGGGCGTCGCCCCCGATTCGCAGACCGAGACGTTCACCGCGCTGCGGCTGGAGGTGGACAACTGGCGCTGGGCCGGCGTGCCGTTCTACCTGCGCTCCGGCAAGAAACTCGCACAACACCACGAGGTGATCATCCTCGGCCTGCGCGAGCCGCCCCTGCGGATGTTCCCCACCGATCTCCCCTGGCAGGAGAAGAACCGGGGCAACAGGATCGTGATCGACTTCGGGGACCCCGGGTGGATCGCCGCCTGCTTCCTCGCGAAAGAGCCCGGCCCCACCATGCAACTCGCACCAGAAGCGATGACCTTCCGCTACGCGGACTCCTTCTGCCAGGAGCATGGGCTCGAGGGCTACGAGCGCTTGATCCTGGACGCCATGCTGGACGACCAGTCGCTGTTCACCCGGTCGAATGGCATCGAACGCATCTGGGAGGCATCGACACCGTTGCTCGAGAATCCACCACCGCTACGGCCGTACGCCCCCGGCTCATGGGGACCCGAACCGGCCGTCAGCGACCTGATCGCGCCACACCGGTGGTATCTGGAAGACGCCGACGACGCCGGTCAGAAGTAGACCCGGCCCCACCGAGGCCGAAACCAGCTCGCGCCTCTCGACGCCATTGCCGACGGCCCGGATCGAACGTCGAGAGGCTGTGACAGGCCTCATCGACGAATACCACCGAGCAGCCTGACAGCCCCGGCGAAACCCCAGACCACAGGCCGTGAAACCATTTTGAAGCCGTGCAGGGTCGCGGTTAGGCATTCGTCGGGGCGAGATCGAGCCCTTTCCGGAGTGCGTCGACCGCAAGGCGTCGTTGGGAGATCGCGTTCTTCTCTTCAGGCAGCATTTCGGCGTAGGTCCGTCCGTCACCGCTGCTCGGGACGAAGATGGAGTCGTAGCCGAAGCCGTTGTCGCCACGTGGTTCTGGGGCGATTGTCCCGTGCAGGCTCCCGGTGAACACCTGCACATCGCCGTGGGCATCGGCGTAGCCGATCGCGGTGGTGACCGTCGCGGCACGAGCGGGATCGTCCCCGACCATCGTCAGAACGCCGTCTACCCCGCGCGCCTTGAGAACCCACCTGATCAAGGCGCCGGGGAAGCCGTTCCACGCATCCAGCGTGAGACCGGTGTCATCCACGAGCACTGGGGAGCCGAGCAGGCGGTAGGCCTCTGCAGCCTTGCGGCGGACCACTTCGGTGACATCCAGTGACTGGATTTCCACCAAGTCCTCGCAGACCGGGGTGACGGGGGTGCCGAGCAAGGACGCGTACTCGCGCGCTTTGCCCTCATTGCCCGTGATCAATGCGATCTTGGTAATCACGCGAGTGCTCCCGATGGTGAGTCGTGGATGTGCAGCCAGTGACGTTGGAAGTCGGTGAGCCGGATGGTCCGCTCTTGGGAGAGCAGGAGGCTACCGCAGAGAGCAGCCGTGTCTCCTTCCCGGGAGCGGTACGTGATCGATGAGCACGTCTGGTACCAGGCGTGGCCGGCCAGCGTCCAGTCGATGGCGATGTGGGCGGACCTGACCAGGCGAGGAGCGGATCTACTCGGAAGCACGACTCCGGCCGGGGCCCGGCTGAGCGCCACGAGCCAGTTCTTCCGCCACCTCCGCCGCGACATGGTCCAGGCGGCCGAGCATTGGCGCCGAACCGTCTCCGCCTCGACCTGAGCCGCTCCGCCGAGCTGGAGCCTGCCTGGCGCTGGGAGGGAACCTCCCGACCTCGCCCGGCGTCACACCTGGCGTGATCAACAAGCTGGCCGAACGCATCGGCTCCTGGCGCTCCGTCCACGCCAACTCCGATGGCGCCGAGGCGGACTCGCTCGTGTTGGAGTGCGCCCGCCTGCTGACCGATGATCCCGATGGCGAACGAGCTCCACTGTGGACCTTCGGGTTGGCGGCGATGTCGGAGTACGTCGCCTGGCGGCCCGGCGACGGTGTCGCGGACGTCGTGGTGGACGCGCTGCTGGCCGCCGATCGGGCATTGCGGGACCGGTCGTGCGGTCATCGCGGGCACCCGTACGAGAAGGTGGTGGCCGAACTGGAGGACGACGACATCTGGTGCCACGGCCCCGATCTCGGCGATCTGGAGCGGCTGCGGGCCGACGAGGAGTGGTGGTGCCCGACCAACGTCGCCGGTTTCGCCCGGATCACCGCGGACGTGATCGCCCCGTTCTCCGCGGGTGAACTGCCCGAGGACCTGCCCCGCGACGACGAGTCGGACATCAAGGACCTGGACGGCATCCTCAACGACTACCCGTACGCCGACCCGCGCTGGACCTTGGAATACCTGGCCGGCTCGTTGCCCAGCCACCCGACTCGCGGTGTGCGGGCCGGTTACGTCGTGACGATGTACGCCAGCTGCTGGTACGCGGTCTCCGGCCGGATCCGGACGTCGTCCGTGCTCGACGAGATGATCGAGGGCCTGGAGGGGGTGCTGCCCCAACTCGGGGACGGCACCTGCGCCCACGCGCCGGACGAGCACCCCGAAACGGGCTTCGACGCTGCAGGCACGGCCGCGGACGGTATCCGGCTGCGCAGTCCGGGCGGCAGGGCGTGCCTCGCGGCATGGCACGACGAGGACCCGCTCCCGGTGCGGAACTGGCTGTGCCCCGCCTTCCTCCGCGGCCTCGCCGAGACGGCGTTGGGCGAGTTGCGGCAGGGGCGGGAGACGCTGTTCGGCAGCCGGGACACCGCGCGCCTCGACGCGGAATTCCTGCGCCCCGACGGAAGAATCGACATCGGCTCGTTGACCGCCTTGATCGAGGACAACCAGTTCGACGAGCATCGCGACGTGCAGGAGGCAGGACTGTGGGCAGCCCGCCGGTACGCGGCACTGGCGGCGGACGCCGATCCGGTCGAGCGAACCGTTCCACTGCTGATCGCCACGTGGTGCGTCGAGATCGTGGAAATGCCCTACGGCGTGTCGAAGGACATCCGGGACATCCTATCCACAGTGGACTCCGACCCGGCGGAAGGTCAGTGCACCCACGGCGATGCGCACCCCGCGGAGAGCCGGGACCTGCAGCAGCACCTCAATCACCTCTACGCGCCGGCAGAGTTCGCGGAGCCCGCCGACGTCAGTGCACCTGACGCCTGGCTGTGCCCCCGCCACCTGGCGATGGCGGCACGACACGCGATCGAGGAGATCAACGAGAGGTTCGAGGACGAGGACGATTACGCGGCCGAGGACGAGGACGATCCCGGAACGACGTCCGCCGACTGAGTCGCATGCTCAGCCGGAGTTGCGGGAAGGCTGATCCTGTCCGGGATTCGGGACTGTAGGCTGTCCTCGCCTAGTCGGTCGGCCAGGTGTTTGACGTACTGGTGGCACGGGACCTGGATCGGCCCGTCCGGGCCTTCCGCGGGGTAGTCGAACGGGCCTTCGTCGGTCCAGCCCTGGCGTTGGCAAAAGTGGCGCGCGGGCGTTGCCAGTGGCGACAGCGAGCCAGGCTCGGCCGTGCCCCTGCTCGCCGACGAGGCGCTCCGCCTCGGTGAGCAGCAGAGCTGCCACGCCCATCTTTGACCCGCATCGTTTCTTCCGTCGCTCACGCATTCCCGCTCCTCACGCCGACCGGAAACTTGCTCCCGCACACTGCAGGTCGTCTTTTTCCGTGGCAACATGACCGCTGTGGAGCGTGGGGGCGATGACACGGACGACCGCCTCTCCTCCGACTGCGGTCAGCACCGCACGGCTGCGGCAACGCCGGGCCTGCTGACCGTAGGGGTGGAAGAGGAGTACTTGCTGGTCGATCCGGCGACGCGGAAAGTGGCCCCGCAAGGGCAGAAGGTCGTGACTCGGGCGTCCTCCTCCGGACTCGGCGAACGAGTGACCACCGAACTGACCCGCTACCAGGTCGAGGCGCAGACCGAACCGCAACCGCCATGGATGGCCTCGGCGAGCAAATCCGGTCGATGCGGGCCGCTGTCGCCGACGCGGCGGGTCGCTACGGTTTGCGGGTCATCTCCAGCGGATCTCCCGTCCTGGGCCTGTCTGGTCCCCCGCCCATATCCGAAGGGCCACGGTATGCGCAGAGCATCGCGACTTTCCGTGCGCTGGACGACGCGCACACCGCCTGCGCCTGCCATATTCACGTCGGCGTGTCAGACCTGCCCCAGGCTCTCGAGGTCAGCAACCACGTGCGCCCCTGGCTTCCGGTCCTCATCGCCCTCTCGGCCAACTCGCCGTATTGGGCCGGCAGGGACACCGGCTATGCGAGTTGGCGAACGATATCTCTAGCACGCTGGCCGGTCGCCGGTCCGCCGCCGTTCTTCGAGTCTCCCGCGCACTTCGACGAGCTCGTCAACGGGGTCATCGAGACCGGTGCCGTCATGGACCGCAGCGGGCTGTACTGGGACATCAGACCCTCCAGCCATGTGCCGACCCTGGAGATCCGGGTGGCCGATGCCGTTGCGACCGCCGATGAGACCGTCCTGCTCTCCGCGATCGTCAGAGCCATGGTCGCGACCGCGCTGAGAGCCATCGACGCCGGGGAGCCGGCACCGCGTCCACAGTCGGAGATCGTGCGCGCGGCCTGCTGGCGTGCCGCACGAGACGGCTTGGCCTGGGAAAGCGTCGACCTGCCCGCCACCAGCCTGATTCCCGTGACGGCCCGGGTCGATCAGCTCCTGACGTGGATCGAGCCTGCGCTGCGACACCACGGCGACCTGGAGCTGGTGCGGTCCGGATGGTCACGACTACGCGCCGACGGCAACGGTGCCGACCGCCAGTGCCTCACCTACCGACGCCGCGCCAGCTTCCCCGATGTCGTCGACGACCTCATCGCTTCCACCACCATCAGTGGAAGCGACAGCGTAGCTCTGGCACAAAGCCCGTGATTGCGGGGCTAGCCGCGCCCAGCTGAGCATTTCGCGGGGGCCTGGGCCACTCTGCCGCACGGTCTGCCGCGCGATCGATTGACGGGGAACGACGAGCAGGAAGGCGCCCGATTCCCACACCTAGTTAATTTCGGTCACCACTGACGTCATCGTCTTAATCGACAGGTGAAGTGCGCACCGGGAATCCGGCCCCACGCGGCGGAGGCGGCTTAGCACTGCGCGAGCGACAGGTCGATGCCGGTGACGGCGATGACCTTGACCGCCAAGGCGGCCACGGCGGCTCAACTCAGCCTGTAAGCCACCGCAGCGCGCCACCGAGCGCGTCGCACGATGGGTCCACAATGGAGTCCAACATGCCGGGCGCAGCACCGCAGATGATTGCGCGGCACACGCAACTCGGCCGTCAAGTCGGCTGCGGTGGATACCGGTCCGGTCGACATGTTGACCGACCGTGCTGTTCTGGACATCGCCGGCTATGCCGTGGCCGATCAGGCAGCGGAGTGCTCGCAGGTCCCCGCGCCTCGCCGCGCCGCGAACTAGTGCGCAGAACCTGTTCCACAGGTGGCGCATCAACCTGATCGGAATCCGCGTGTTGCCAGTGCTGTCAGGCTCGGTTTCTGCGATGTGCGTATGGACAAGTATCTAGAACGTGTTCTAACCTGACCAACGCTTGAACTGCCACTCGTCCGAACAAGGTCTGCTTGCGGTGAAAGGCGTCGGGATGTCTGAGGCTGATTACGTCGTTGTGGGCGCGGGCAGCGCCGGATGTGCCGTGGCGCGACGACTCGCCGAGCGGGGATCCAGCGTCATCCTGGTCGAAGCCGGGGCCCGGGACGACCGAGGGCCGTTGAAGAGCCTGTTGAGCATCCCGGGTGCCATCGCGGTGGTGCACTCCACGCCGCAGCTGAAGAAGTTCTTCGACTGGGGCTACAAGTCGGTCCCCCAGGAGCATGCGGCCAACCGCAAGATTCCCCAGACCCGTGGGAAGGTGCTGGGCGGATCCAGCTCGGTCAATGGCATGCTCTTCGTCCGGGGCAACCGCGAGAACTACGACGATTGGGCGAACGACGGCTGCAAGGGCTGGTCGTACGACGACGTCCTGCCGACGTTCAAGCGCCTGGAGCACTGGGAGGGCGGTGCGAACGACTTCCGGGGGGCGGGCGGTCCGATCCGCGTCCGGAAGCAAGACGGCCTGACCGAGGCCGCGCGGGGCTTCATGGACGCGGCGACGAGCCGCCTCGACGTGCCGATGCTCGACGACTACAACGCGGAAGGCCAGGAGGGCATCGCGGCCGTCCAGCTCAGCGCCGATCCCGGTGTGCGGTACTCCGCGTCGAAGGGATACCTCCACAACGATCCGGTGGACGATCTCACCATCGTCACCAATGCGACCGTTTCCAAGGTGGTGCTGAACGGCTCACGCGCTACCGGGGTGGAGGTCATCGGCAGGAACGGCAGCCGACGCGTCATCAGGGCTGGGCGCGAGGTCATCCTGTCCGCTGGAGCGTTCGGTTCCCCTCAGCTCCTCATGCTGTCCGGCATCGGCCCGGCGGACCACCTGCGCGAGCACAGCATCGAGGTGCGGGCGGACCTGCCGGTCGGGGACAACCTCCACGATCACCTCTTCGTGCCGGTGTCGTTCCGGATGGACTCGGCCCTGCGCAGGCCGACCCCGTCGTACTTCGCGCGCGGCCTCGCCCGGGAGTGGTTCCGCCCCGGCTCTGGCTGGGCCGGCGGCTCGCAGTTCGAAGCGACCGGCTTCGTGCGCACGTCGCACGCCGGTTCGGTCCCGAACCTCCAGCTGTTGAGCCTGTACTGGGTTTACCCGATTCCGAACCAGGACTCCGACAAGGCGGTGCGACCGCCTTCGACGAAGCCCGGGCAGAGCGTCTTCCCGACGTTGATCTACCCCGAAAGCCGCGGCACCGTTCGCCTGTCCAGCGCGGACCCGCTGGCCGCGCCGCTGATCGACCCCGCGTACCTGAAGGTCGGCAAGGACAGCGACGTGCTTCTCGAAGGCATCAAGATGGTGCGAGAGGTGATGGACGGCGTCGGCGACAACCAGGGCGAGATCGGACCGGGCCAGCAGTACTCGGACGAGAAGGAACTGCGCCGGGTCCTCCCGGACTACGTGCACAGCGTCTACCACCCGGTGGGGACCTGCCGAATGGGCGCGGACGAACGAGCAGTGGTCGGGCCGGACCTCAAGGTCCTCGGCATCGACGGCCTCCGAGTCGCGGACGCCTCGGTGATGCCATCCATCATCGGCGGCAACACCAACGCCCCCTCGATCATGATCGGCGAACGCTGCGCAGACCTGATCCAGAACTGAAAGCCCTGGCGGGAGAATCCGTCGGTGAGGACCAGGTCTTCGTCGAGCACGCCGGTTAGAGAAGCACGACGAGCATCCCCCAGCTGGCGAGCGGGGCCACGATGATCAGAGCGGCACCCCACAACAGCAACACCCGGTACGTCGCGGTGCGCTGGTGCTCAGGCACGTTGGCCACGATCAAGGCTCCGTTGGTGGAGAACGGGCTTGCATCGACCACCGACGACGACACGCACAGCGCCGCGAGCAGCGCAGTCGCGTCGAGGTGTCCACTGAGGAGCAGCGGAGCACTCAGCGGTACGAGCGCTCCCAAGATTCCGGTGGTCGAAGCGAACGCCGAAACCACGCCACCGATGAGGCAGAGCAGCAAGGCAGCCACCAGCGGCGCCCCTACCGCCGTCACACCCTGACCCAACGCATCCACCACGCCGAGCTGTTCCATGACCGAGATGTAGGTGACGATGCCGCACACCAGCAAGACGACCGGCCATGCGATGCTGGTCGCCCCGGCCTGCGCCGTCTTGCCGAACAGCAAAGCGAGCACGACCGCGACGCTCAACGAGGCCACACCCGTGTCCACGCCGAACCCGGTGACGGCGACGACCATCGCCAGGATCCCGGTCAGCGTCACGACCTGCTCCACGCGGACGCGGGTCTCCGGCCGCGTCCGCGTCGCAACTGCCCCACCGATGCCAGCTCCATCCGGGAGATCATCAGTTTGCTCGAGGGCACTGATCCCGTGATTTCGGAAGATTACGACGGTGCCGAGCGCCACGATCACGTTGAAGCCGAAGGTAGCGCCGAAAAGCACGAGCGGATCGATCGTCAACCCGTGCTCGGCGGCCGCACCGAGCGCGATCGTGCCGAGCACTCCGACCGGGGAGAAGCTGCCGGCCGCCGCGCCGTTGACGGCCATCAGCCCGTTGAGCAGGGGACTGGCGCGGTGTTTGACGGCGAAGGCGATCCCGATCGGCGCCACGATCGCCACGGCGGCCGGTGACGCCGCACCGATCGCGGCGAGCGCGGTAGCTGTGAGGAACACGATCCAGGGCATGAGCTGCTTGCGGCCGCGAACGGCGGACATGGCCAGCCTGACCAGCCAGTCGATCGTCCCGTTGGACTTGGCGATGCCGAACAGGAACGTCACCCCGACCAGGGTGATCAGCAACGACACCGGGAACTCGTCGAGGAGGTCGCCGGTAGCGATGCCGTTCAGCGAACACAGCAGGAACGCCGCGACGAGCGCGATCGCCCCCATGTTCACCGGCCGCAGCGACCCGAGGAGAAAAACCATGATCAATCCGGCCAAGGCCGTGGTCAGCACCATTGCTGAGCCTCCTTGTCGCAAGGCAGGCACGGGCCCGCCCAGGGGTGTCGGCTACTGCTCGTCGAGCCAGGTGAGGACGGATTCGGTGTGCTCGCCGAGTGCGGGTACCGGGCGCATCAGCGCCTCGTTGCCAGCGACGGTGACCGGTGGCACGAGCGCTTCGATCTCGCCGACCGGTGTCCACACGGGACGCCAGCGGTCGCGGGCGCGCAACTGCGGATGCTCGGCGAACTCCGCCACGGTGCGCTGGCGGGCGTAAGCGATCGGGGCCGCATCCAAGCGGCGGAGGGCCTCGTCCGAGCCGAAGGTCGCGAAGATGCCCGCGATGATGCCGTCGAGCTCGGCTCGGTTGGCCACGCGGGAGCTGTTGTCCGCGAACCGCGGATCAGAAACCAGATCCGGATTTTCCAGCACCACGTCGCAGAACCGCTTCCACTCGCGCTCGTTCTGCAGGCCGAGGTTGATGGTCACGCCGTCCCCTGCGGTGAACGGACCGTAAGGCGCGATCGTGGCGTGACTGGCACCGGCCCGCGCAGGCGCGGTGCCGCCGTAGCACGTGTAGTGCAAGGGGTAGCCCATCCACTCCCCCAGCGCCTCCAGCATCGACACCTCCAGCGCCGCTCCTCGCCCCGATCGCTGCCGCTCGAGCAGCGCGGTGAGGATGCCGGTGTAGGCGTACATGCCGGTTGCGATGTCGGCGATGGAGAGGCCGACCTTGGACGGGGTCTCCTCGGTACCGGTGATGGAGACCAAGCCGGTTTCGCACTGGATGAGCAGGTCGTAGGCCTTCTGCCCGGAGTAGGGGCCGCCCGCCCCGTACCCGGAGATGTCGCAGGTGATCAGCTCAGGTCGCGCCTGCCGCAGGTCCGCAGCCCCGACACCGAGGCGTTCGGCCGCTCCGGGCGCGAGGTTCTGCACGACCACGTCTGCCCGGTCGATCAGCCTGCCGAGGACCTCCCGGCCGGCTGCCGACTTGACGTCGAGTTCGACGCTCTCCTTGCCCCGGTTGAGCCACACGAAGTGACTGGCCATCCCCTTGACCGTCGTGTCGTAGCCGCGGGCCAGGTCGCCCGCTCCGGGGCGCTCGACCTTGATGACCCGAGCACCGAGATCCGCGAGCTGCCGGGTGGCGAACGGCGCGGCGACCGCTTGTTCCAACGATACGACGACGACACCGGAAAGGACGCCAGCAGCCTGCTCGGAAGAGTGGTTGTGTTGCATGACGAACATGCTGCGGAGACCTGCGCAGACAAGTCCAATGACGGATTCTTGCCAGAACCATGCGTCGCGCGCATCATTCCGGCATGGAGATTCGAGACCTGGAGTGGTTCGTCGCACTCGCCGAAACCGAACAGGTCACCCGCACCGCCGAGGGGCTGCACATCACGCAGCCCACCCTGTCGCGTGCCGTCAACCGGCTGGAGAAGCACTTCGGCACCAGCCTCTTCGACCGCACCGGCAAGCGCCTCCGGCTCAACCGGTACGGCGAGGTCGTCCGGGCACACGCCGCGCGCGTCCTGGGGGAAATCGACGCGGCCGAGCAGCGGATCGGCGCGATGCTCGACCCGCAGAGCGGCGTCGTGTCACTGGGATTCGTCACCTCCTTCGGCTCCTGGCTGGTGCCACGCCTCATGCAGGAATACCGGCAGCAAGCTGCGTCCACGCAGTTCCTGCTCGAAGGCGGCCCCGCCGATCAAGTGCTGGACATGCTGCGCCACGAGTCGGTGGATGCGGCCATCTGCAGCCCGCAGCCGCGGGACGAGGACATCCACTGGCACCCGATCGCCGAGGAACCACTCCGCCTCGTGGTCGGCGACCAGCATCCGCTGGCGAACGCGAAGAAGATCGACTTGGCGCGAGTTTCGGACGAGACCTTCGTGGCGCTGCGCCCGGAGTTCGGCTTGCGCCAGATCTTCGACGCGCTATGCACCAAGGCCGGCTTCACACCTGCGGTTGTCGTGGAGGCAACAGAAATCCCCACCCTCTGGGGCCTCGTCGCATCCGGTGCAGGCGTGGCGGTGTTGCCCGTCCCCACCCCTGGTCCCCTGCCGAAGGGCACCAAGCAGCTGTTCATCAAGGACTCCGGCGCCGTGCGGACAGCCGGGTTCGCCACGCTGAGCACCCGCCAACAATCCCCACCGGTCGCGCGCTTCATCGAGTTCGTCCACGATCATCCGCTGATCAAACGCTGAGAGGTCCATGCGCGACGCGCATCGATGCCATAGCGAACGGCCATCGATCCGAAGTGGTCAGTGGCGTCTCCGGACCGGCAAACTGACGCCATGACGGCTGACAAGAACTACGTGCCCGGCTGGACCGGCCGCTACTTCGACGATTTCCAGGTCGGGGACGCCTATCGCCACCCCTTGGGACGCACCATCACGCGGACCGACAACATCTGGACCACCCTGCTCACGCAGAACACCTCCCCCATCCACTTCGACGCCCACTACGCGGCGCAGACCGAGTTCGAGCGCCCGCTGGTCGACTCGACGTTCACCCTCGCGCTGATCACGGGCCAGTCGGTGACCGACCTGTCGCAACACGTGTTCGCCAACCTCGGATGGGACAAGGTCCGCCTGCCGCACCCGGTCTTCGAAGGCGACACCCTCTACTCCGAATCCGAGGTCCTCTCCATCCGGGAATCCAGGTCCCGGCCCGAGATCGGCATCGTGACGGTGCGCACCACCGGCTTCAACCAGCGCTCCGAAATCGTCATCATCTTCGAGCGCACGCTGATGGTCTACAAGCGAGGCTGCGGCCCGGACTTCACCGCGGTCCGCCCTGAATGGGACGAACTGTCCAGGAAAGCCCTCGATCACTGACCTTCCTACCGGCCCACGCTCACTGCACGACTACTCCGCAAGAGCAGACGTGTTCGAGCAACTGGCTGTTCGGGCTGGACTGCGCAGGACTGCCTCTTGACACCCGGCTCGACACCATCGACAGGCGCTTCTGCGCCACTGCGGACCAGTTCGTCGTGGCCAATGCCAACGGGATGAGCGTCGTCTTGCCGGTGCCCGACGGCTACCAGGACCGCCGCGCCAAGGCGTCGGTGACGTCGTCAAGCACCGCGCGCACCGGGAGATCGGGAAAGTCGAGCACAACGGGCCCATCCAGCCACCTCGGGAGCCCGGCTCAGCGGACCGCGGTCGCGATCTCGTCGTCGACGTGCCGCGGCCGCGCGGCGACGAACCCGGCGACCAGCTCGACGACCAGGCACGCGATCAGCAGGAGCAGCGGTGCGGTCCAGCCGCTCGTCAGGTCGTTGAGGGCACCGATAGCCAGCGGGCCGAGTGCGGCGAGCGCGTACCCGGCGCTCTGCGCGAAACCGGAGAGCTGAGCGGCGGTGGACGCCTCGCGGGTGCGCAGCGAAATGAGCGTCATCGCGAGCGGGAAAGCTCCGTGCAGGCAGGCCAGCAGCACGACCCAGAGCCAGGGTGCGGCCGCCGGGGCGAGCAGCAGGCCGGTGTATCCGGCGAGTCCACCGAGGACGATCCCGGCGACGTAGGGCCGCTGGCTGCGGCTCTTCGCGGCGAACCGGGGAAGCACCAGGCTGATGGGGATCGCCGCCAGGGCCGACGCGGAAAGCATCAGGGCCGCGGTGTCCGCCGCGATACCGGCGCCGATGAGGATCGCCGGGAGCCAGCCCATCACGGCGTAGGCGCTGAGCGCCTGGAGTCCGAAGAACGCGGCGAGGCCCAGCGCGGTGGGGCTGCGGAGCAGGGCCGTCGGCGGGTGCACCCGGTGCGGGACCGGTTCTTCGTCGGCCGGCGCGCGGCGCCGCCGGAGCAAGATCACCCACGGCACCAACGCGACCGCCGCGACGAGGGCCCAGCTCCCGAGGCCGCCCCGCCAGCCGTACCCGGTCGCCTCGCCGATCCCGACGGTGGCCCCGGCGGGCAGCGCGACGCTGGCGGCCGCACCCATGGAGTAGACCCCGGTCATCAGGCCGACACGGCGCGGGAAGTACAGCTTGATCAGCACCGGCATCATGATGTTGGCGACCGCAATGCCGGCCAGCGCGAGCGTGCTGCCGAGCACGAAGCTCGCCGAACCGCCCGCGACCGCCCGCCAGGCGAGGCCGACGACGATTACCGCGACCCCGCCGAGGACCAGCTGCGCCTCCCCGATTCGGCGGGACAGCGCCGACGCCAGCGCGCCGAACGCCGCGAAGCAGATCACGGGCAGGGCGGTGACGACCCCGGCCAGCGTCGCGCTCATCGCCAGCGCCGCACGCACCTGGTCGAGCACCACGCCCAGGCTGGTGACCGCGGAGCGCAGGCTCAGCGCAGTCACGACGATCCCGCCGCCCACCAGCCAACGCGCGAGGCGATCCACCTGCTGGGAATGCGTCGTCTTTGTGACCACTCATCCATGATGGGTGGTCACATGTGCCCAGTCAATGCCCTTCGGCGGTAACCTTCGGGGGTGGACCTCCCCTACGAGCGCCCCGAGGACCGGCCGACCGCGCCCGCCCCGCTGGACCGGGTGCAGGAGTTCGTCAACACTCGGATCAACTTCCGCGAGACCGGCGACTTCCGCGACGAGCTGTCCTCGCCCGCTGCACTGCGAGACTGGATGAGCGCGCAGGGGTTGCTGCAACCGCGCGCCCGGGTCGACGCGGACGACCTGGAGCGCGCCATCGTGGTCCGCGAGGGCCTTCGCGCCCTGCTCGCGCGGCACAACGACGCGAGCGAGGCAGACGACAGCGACGCGCTCCGCACGCTGGACGAGGCCGCGATGACACTGCCCCTGCGGGTGCGCACCGCCGGGGGCCAGGAGCTAGCTCTCCGGCCGGTCGCCCAGCAGGGCATCGAGCACGCGCTGGCCACGCTGCTGGCGGACACCTTCACGGCGCGGTCCACGGGCGAGCTCGCCCGGCTGAAGACCTGCCGCGATTCGGCCTGCCGCTGGGTCTTCTACGACTCGTCGAAGAACCGCTCCGGCACCTGGTGCGCCATGGGCACCTGCGGTGCGGCGTCGAAGAAGCGGCATTTCACGGAGCGGCGCCGCGAAAAGCGCCGCCAGAGATGATCGCAAGTCCGGGCTCGCGCAGGCGCCGTCCTCTTTGGACAGGAATGCGAGAATCGAGCCGAGCAGGGCCGAGTTCGCGTCAGCCGCCCTCGTAAGCGCTGCCGACCCCGGCTCGCACCGCGGCCGCCCCCTGCGGGCTCATCGCCAGGCGCGAATAGAGGTCGACCAGCGCTCGGGCCAGCAGCTGGTCGCCCTCCGGGCCGACCATCTCTTGACTTCCCCGGCGCTGCCGCGCTACCAACCGCCATCGAAGCGGCCACGCCCGTGCTTGACCTGCTCGGCGTCGGGAACAGCACCACACTGGTCATCAGCGGCGCCACCGGGGGCGTGGGCAGCGCCGCGCTCGCCGTTGCGCGAGACGCACGCGTGATCGGGACCGCCGGCCCGGCCAACGCCTTGAGCCGGATCAGGCGGTGATCGAGTGCCGGCACCCAGCCGCGTTCACCGATTGGCGGCCAGCACTGCCGCGAGGCCCTCTTGCAGATCCTTGACGAAATACTCGGGAACCTCCAGCGACGGGAAATGTCCCCCGGTTTCGGGCACCCTCCATCGGACGATCTGCCGGTACCGCTCCTGCGCCCAGGGGCGCGGACACTTCTCGACGTCGCGGGGATACATAGTGAGTGCTGACGGGACGTCGACCCGAAGTTCGGGGTCCAGCGAGTTGTGGCTTTCGTAGTAAATGCGGGCCGCCGATGCGCCGGTCCGCGTCAGCCAATACAGGGTGACGTCGTCAAGTACGCGGTCTCTGGAAATCGTCTCGAACGGGCTGTCTTCGGTGTCCGACCACTCGGCGAACTTGTCGAGGATCCAGGCAAGAAGCCCGACCGGTGAGTCGACGAGCGAGTAGCCGATGGTCTGCGGTCGGGTCGCCTGCTGCTTCGCGTACGCCGCGCGGTGGCGCCAGAAATCGCGGGTTTCCTCGGTCCACTTGCGCTCGACCGCCGTCAGCCCGTCCGTTGTCAACCCGGGCGGTCCCTCCGCGAACGTTGTGTGGATGCCGAGAACGTGCGCCGGGAACCTGCCGCTGAGAACCGTGGTGATATTACCTCCCCAGTCGCCGCCGTGGGCTGCGAACTTGCTGTAGCCGAGCCTTTCCATCAGTTCCACCCATGCGGCCGCGATCTTTTCGGTTCCCCACCCGGTGGTGGCCGGTTTGTCGCTGTAACCAAAGCCCGGTAGCGACGGGACCACGACGTGGAACGCCGGCGCGTCTGCATCTTTCGGATCCGCCAGCTCGTCTACTACATCGACGAACCGCGCAATGCTGTCTGGCCAGCCGTGCGTCAAGATCAGAGGAGTGGCATCCGCGCGCGCGGATCGGCGGTGCAGGAAGTGGATTCCCAGATCATCAATGGTCGTGCGGAACTGGCCGATCCGGTTGAGGCGCTCTTCGAACGACCGCCAGTTGTACCCGGTGCGCCAGTAGTTCACGACATCGACGAGGTCGGCGAGAGGAACGCCCTGTTCCCATCGACGAGGGTCGGGCGCGGCGCGATAGACCGTCTCGGCCTCCGGTAGCCGCGCCGCGGCTAGTCGCGCGCGCAGATCGTCGAGCTCAGCGTCAGTCGCGTGGGCTTCAAATGCTTGCACGTCGCTGGTTGGACGGGGCATGAGACCTCCTGGTCATCGCGGCACCGGCTACGACCTATCGCGAACCGGCTTAGGCGGTTCTAACATGCCTCCATGCCAGCGTGCAACCAGCTAAGGTGGTTCCATGCGTGCTGGGTTCCCTGACTTTCGCCTCGGTAACGTGCTAGCGACCAGCTTCACGGCGACGCTGACGGAGCGTCGTGGCGACGCTGTGGAGCGCATTCCCACGCCGCACCGACTCGTCGACTGGCTGGCGGTGAACGGCCTCGCCGTGGACTCCTGCACCACTGCCCAGCTCGAACTCGCTCGGGAACTGAGGGAGTCGATTCACGCCGCCGCGACAGCGGCCGCGATCCAGGACGCTCTCCCCGCATCTGCTGTCCAAGTCATCAATGACTGCAGCGCCCAGGGTCGGGCCGCGGCTATCCTGACGCCCGAGGGCAAGCGGCGATGGCGGCTCAGCTCGGCTTCCTGCGTAGAAGATGCCCTCAGCGTGATCGCCGACGACGCGATCAGCATCATCGCAGGCGAACGAGACGGAAAATTGGCCTTGTGCGCATCACCAACTTGCCAAGCCGCCTTCTTCGACACCAGCCAAAGTCGCACCCGCAAATGGTGTGACATGAACACGTGCGGGAATCGTCAGAAGAAAGCACGCTTCAAGGCCAACCAGCGCAAGAACCCCAGATCAGCGGAGTGATCGCTACCTCGGTACATCCAAGTGGGCCCTGGCGGCACCACCAAGAGCCATCCGACGCCTTCGATCAACGTCCTCAATCAGTACGTCTACGTTTACTGATCGGCGACGTTCATTCACGAAGCACAAACAGCTTCCGCCGCACCAGCGGCATCCGGCCCGGGACTGGAATTGGTATCCGTGTCGATTTGTGCATTGCTGACCACGCAGAAACCGGAGTCTGGCCCGGATACGGCGGGAGGGGCAGGGGTAGGCAGCTGGCGATCTCCCACGCAGCCGTGCGTATTGGTGATACAAAAGTCGGGGCCCCTGGGCCGAGAAGGCGCCTGAGGTTCCGCTACGCGCACCGTCAGGCAAGATGACCCGCGCGACCAGTAGGCTCGATGCGTGCCGAACTTCGCCGAGTGGTGGGCCTACTTCGGGTCTGTGCTGTTGATCGCTTTCGTGCCCGGTCCCGGCATGCTCTACGTGCTGGCCCGAAGCATCCGAGGTGGCTCCCGCGAAGGCGTGTTCTCCGCTTTCGGCAACACCCTGGGCGCTTCGGTGCACGCGCTTGCGGCGGCCGTCGGGCTGTCGGCGCTCCTGACGGCCTCGGCTGTGGCGTTCACCGTGGTGAAGCTCGTCGGTGCGGCCTATCTCATCTACCTCGGTGCCCGCGCGTTGTGGGAGATGCGCACGGCCGTCGGCGGGCAGCCGCCGGAAGCGCCGCGGCAGCGCGGGTCCGCGGTGCTGCAGGGCTTCATCACCGAGGTGTTCAACCCGAAGACGGCGATGTTCTTCCTGGCTTTCCTACCCCAGTTCGTGCACCCGGAGCGAGGTTCGACCACGCTGGTCTTCCTGTTGCTGGGGGCCGTCTTCGTGGCGTTCGTGCTGATTTCCGATCTGCTCGTCGCCGCCTTCGCGGGTCCGCTGTCGGCCCGCATGGCCCGGAATCCGCGTTGGTGGCGCCGCCAGCAGGTCGCCAGCGGCACCACGTTGATCGGTCTCGGCGGGGCGCTGGCGCTGTCCCAGAACTAGGAGAATGCGCGATCATTGGTCGAAACCGCTCTGCGGAAAGCACCAGTGCGCACCCGGCTCGCGGTAGTCACTGCGCGCCGCAACACCCGGACATCGTTGGTGCTCCGCGACATCGGCAAGGCTTTCACCACGCGGGAGCGAGCCGTGCGGGCGCGACAGCACAGGACGATCAGGTACCGGCGGAGCAAGGCCACGGCCAGTCCGGCGCGCTCACGCACCAACTGGTGGACCGGCTGCACGTCTTGTTCCTGCCCTGCCATCGCGCCCGCCCTGATCCGCGCCCTTTTCCGCTCGAGGATCGTCATCTCGGAAGTCCGAGGATTCTCTCGGCGATGATGTTGCGCTGGATCTGGTTGGTGCCACGGGCGATTCGGCGGCCGCGGCTTTCCAGGAAGACCCGTTGGAACCGGTCCAGCGCATATCCCGGTCCTGCCGGGCGCACCGCCGCCTGCTCGCCGAGCAGATCCAGGGCGGTCTCACCGAAATCGCGGTGGAACTCCGACCAGTTGAGCTTGTCCACGGCCAGCAGCTCGTCCACCGACTCGCCCGCGACGAGCTTGTCGGCGATGCGCCTTCCGCTGGCGCGCATCAGCTGCACACCGAGGTGCAGCCGCGCGAGCTCCTGGCGCACCCACAGGTCGTCCAGCCGCCCGGTGTCCCGCAGTCGTTGCGCCAGGGCTTCCCATTCGCGCTGGTAGCCGAAGTGCTGGGTGGCGGCCGCACCGGCGCGTTCGGCGCCCAAAGTGGTCATCGCGACGGACCATCCCCGGTTGAGACCGCCGATGACGTTGTCGAGCGGTGTGCGGGCGCCGGTGATGAACTCGTGCGCGAACCCGTGTGCCCCCGCGGCCTGCCGGATCGGCCGGATGTCGAACCCGTTGCCGGCCATGGACACGATGGCGTAGGTGAGGCCGCGGTGCCGGGCCTCCGGGTCGGGATCAGTGCGGCACAGCAGGAACATCATGTTGGCTTGCTGCGCACCGCTTGTCCAGATCTTCTCGCCGTCGATGCGCAAGTGGTCGTCTTCGACGACACCCGTCGTGCGCACGCTCGCCAGATCCGATCCGGACCCGGGCTCGGAGAAGCCCTGGCAGTACACGTCGGTACCAGCCAGGATCGGCGGCAAGAACCGCCGCTTCTGCTCCTCGGTGCCGTGCGCCAGCACCGCGGGTGCCAGCAGGGTCTCCCCCATCCCGAGCAGTGGACGGCGCAGCCCGCGCCGGGCGAACTCCTCCTCCACCACCAGGCATTCCGCTGCGGAAAGTCCCCGCCCGCCGTACTCGGCGGGCCACGACAGGCATAGCCAGCGCCCGGCGCGCAACACGTCGATCCAGTCCCGCTCAGCCGGGCTCAGTTCGTGTTCGTAGGGTTCGTGCGCGTACTCCAGCCGCTGCCCGCCGGCACCGTGCTGGTCCAGCCAGTCGGCGACCTCGGCCTGCAGGCGCTGCAACGAGTCCATGTCCGGTGTGTCCAATGAGATCAGCTCCAGCGGTCCAGGGCCAACGACAGCATTCGTTCCCGGTGGTGGCGAGCGTCGCCGAACAGCAGTTGGCCGCTCTTGGCACGTTTGAGGTGCAGGTGTGCCTCGTGTTCCCAGCTGAATCCGATCGCCCCGTGCAGCTGGATCGTCTCCGCCGCGGCCTGCAGGTAGACCTCGGGACAGTGCGCCTTGACGACACTCGCCAAGGCCGGGAGCTCCGGATCGGCGGCATCGGCCGCATGGGCGGCGAAGAGCACCGCGGAACGAGCGGGTTCGACGAGTGCCAGCATGTTCGCGCAAGCGTGCTTGACCGCCTGGAACGATCCGATCGGACGGCCGAACTGGGTTCGCATGGCGGCATACTCGACCGCCCGGTCCAGGCAGTGCCGTGCGCCGCCGACCTGCTCCGCGCCCAACGCGATGAGGGCGATGTCCAGCGCGGACTCCGCCGCTGCGGTGACATCTCCGAGCTCGCTGATGTGGTTGGCGGGCACGGCCGCGAAATGCAGGTCCGCCAAGGTGCGGGTCAAGTCCAGGCTGGGGAGACGTTGGCGGGAAAGCCCGTTCGCTCCGGTGCGGACCTCGAACAGTGCATGACCTCCTGGAACGCTTGCCACGACCAGCACGATGTCTGCCACGTCGCCGCAGATCACAGGCCTGCTGCGGCCGTTCAACCGCCACTGGTCACCATGGCGCGTCGCGGTGATGTCGCCGGGCAGCACCACGCAGGCGATGCTCTCCCCGCTGGCCAGGCCCGGTAGCAGCCGTGCCTGTGCAGCGTCCGTCGCACCGTCGACCAGCAGTCGCGTGGCGAGCACGGCGCTGGGCAAGAAGGGGCTCGGTAGCGCCACACGCCCGAGTTCCTCCATCACGACGGCGATGTCAGCGACGCCGGATTCCGCACCCCCGTACTGCTCCGGCACCAGCATGGCCTGCAGACCGAGCTGCGACGCCATCAGCTTCCACAGCTGCCTGTCGTGGGCAGCATCGGTTTCCATCACCGCGAGAGTCGCCGACGTCGGGGCGTGGTCGTGCAGGAGCCTGCGCAGCCAATCCCGGAGTTGCTTCTGCTCTGCGGTTTCCGCGAGGCTCACGCCATCTCCCCCGAATCGCCGACCAGCCCATCCAGAGCGGCGTGCCATTCCGCCACCAGGCGCGACATCACCTCGGCGACGCTGTCGACTCCGGTCACGTAGCCCACCGATTGCCCCGCGGGGCTGTGCATCAACGGCTCGACCCGATGCCGGTCGATCGCGCCCAGCAGATCGCCGACGAGGATGTCCTGGTACGGCATCCGCAGCGGCGCCGGCGCGTCGTCAGCCGCCCATTCCTCGGACCACTTGGTCTTGATCTGCCGTAGTGTTTTCCCGCTGTCCGCTCGCGAGATCACCGTGGAATCGACATCCGCCTGCAGCAGCTTTGCCACGATCTCGGGTTCCATGGCGTGTTCGCGAGTGGCCAGCCACGCGGTCCCGGTCCACACCCCGGCGGCGCCCAACGCCAGGCTCGCGGCAACGTGCCGACCGGTCGCCACACCGCCCGCTGCCAGCACCGGAACGTCGCCGGCGATGTCGACGATTCTCGGCACCAGGGAGAACGTTCCTACCGTGCCGGTGTGCGCACCCGCGTCGTAACCCTGCGCGACGAGCAGGTCGGCTCCCAGCTCTAGTGCACGCCGCGCATGCTTCGGCGTGCCGACCAGCGAGACCACGGTCTTCCCAGTAGCTTTGGCGCGGCCGATGGTCTCCGGTGGGCTACCGATGCCCATCGCGAACATCGCGACCGGCGATGCCAGCACCGCTTCGATCTGCCGCCGCGCGACCTGCTCCGAACGCACGAAACGGGAGCGCATCCCGGACTGCCCGTCTTCGGGCACGCCGTACCGGGTGCGGAGGTCACCCACGAAGGCGCGGTGCTCGGCGGGAATCTCGCGTTCGATTGCTTCCCGATCGTCCAGCTCCGGCATGCCCTGCGGAAGCACGAGGTCCACCCCGAACGGCTTCCCACCGAGGCGGGCGTGCAGTGCGGCGAGCCCGTCGGCGATCTCTTCGGGGGTGTTGCGGGTCGCTCCCCAGACCCCGAACCCACCTGCCTCGGTCACCGCAGCCACCACTTCGATGCTGTGCGCGAAGGCGAAGATCGGGTACTCGATCCCGAACCTGTCGCACAGCCGGGTTCGCAGCGCGCCGCGCGCGATGGGATTCGGCATGTCTGCTCCTCATGACGGACGACGGTGGGCCGTGCAGCACACGACCCCCGGTCGGCGCACTTGCCCGACGTGGCGACATTCAAACCAGCCGCCGGGCATCCGGTCCATGACGAGATCGTTGTCGACCGAATAGGGAGCGGCTATCGCTACAAGTCGCGTCCCCGTGGCTCTGCGGCGAGCGCGACGAACGCGCGCGCGGCTGGGGACAACACCGCATCTCGGTGCAGGAGACCGAAGTCCCGTCCAAGAGTCGGTGTCGTGCCGACGACGACCACACCGGAAGACGCGGCTCGCTCGGCGAACGCAGGAGGCAGGAAAGCGGCCCCGACACCGGCGCGCACCAGCCGGTGCACGCTTCCCAGGTGATCGGTCTCGATCACCACTCGCGGCTCGATGCCCAAGTCGCCCCAGGCCGCTTCCACGAGATCGCGGACGACCGTTCCCCGTGGCGGAAGGATCAGCGGCACACCGGCGATTTCGCGCAGCGCCACCGAGCGTCGGCGACGACGCCCCGGGGGAAGGGCGAGCGACAACTCCCGCCTGCCCAACACATGCGTGACGACCTGCGCTTGTTTCACCGGCAGGTAGCCGACCCCGACCTCGCAGCCCGCACTGTGCACGACGGTGGCGGTATCCCCCAGCTCGCCGACGTCCCGCAGGTTGACCCAGACACCGGGATGCGCCGCGCGGAACCGCGCCACCAGACCGACCAACGGGTCGAGCGCGAGGTCGGCAGGTGCCACGACGTCAAGCCGTCCCTGCCTCAGCTCCGCGATCGCATGCACGGTGTCGTGCACGTCGGCGATGCCGCGCGCGATCTGATGCGCCGGCCCGAGCAACGCCGCACCCGCAGCGGACAGCTCCATGCCTCTCGGCATCCGGTGGAACAGCTCGGTGCCCAGCTCCTCCTCCAACGCCCGAATGGCCTGGGACAACGCGGGCTGAGCGGTGTAGAGCGCTTCGCTTGCGCTCGTCACGCTGCCGTGCTCGGCTACCGCGAGGAAGAACCGGAGCTGGCGAACGTCCACGAGGGCAGCTTAGATGCAGTTCTTAGTATCGGTGCAACGGTGTTCGTCCGGGCCGGTGGTGGGAGGCGTCCGTGGAGTTTCGCCAACTGGAGTGCTTCCTGGCAGTGGTGGAGCATGGCGGAATCGTGCGCGCCGCTGCGGCGTTGCACCTCGCACAGCCGTCGCTCACGCAATCGATCCAGGCCCTGGAGCAGGAGCTCGGGATCGAGTTGTTCCACCGCGTCGGCCGCGGCGTCGCCTTGACCCCGGCGGGTAGCGCCTTGGTCAAACCGGCCCGGCAAGTGCTCCGAGACGCCGGCACCGTCCGCGCATCGGCCGCAGAACTGGCCGGTGCGGACGCCGGGCAGCTGCAGATCTCGGCGATCCCGGGCTGCATCCACCACCCGCTGGTGGAGCTGGTCAGCGCGTTCGCCGAGCTGCACCCCGAAATACCGCAGCGCATCACGGAGGCCGACTCGGAACAACAACTCGCCGAGTGGGTCCGCGAGGGGCGGGTAGAACTCGGTTTCGGCTACTTGCCCGCCCCGGAGAGCAGCCCTTCGCGCCCAGAACCCGAGCTCGAGATCACCGTCTTGGGCCAGGACGAACTGTGCCTGGCGGTGCCGGTCGAGCTCTCCGCGCAGCTCGACGACCCGGTCCCGTTGTCCGAGTTGCCCGAGCTGCCTGTGATCGCGGTGTCCCGTGGTGCCGTAGCCCGTCAAACCGTCGAAGACGCGCTGCGCAACGCGGGAGTACGCACCTCTCTGGGCGTGGTGACCGAACACCGGGATCTGGAACTGCCATTGGTCTCCGCCGGGCTCGGAATGGCCTGGACCACCCGGGCCTCCGCGCAGGGCAGCCCATCCGTCGACGTCGCGGTGCATTCCCTGGATCCCCCCGTGGTGCTGTCCCACGGCGTGCTCCGCCGCCGCGGGCACCTCGCACCGCCGGCCCAGGCATTCCTGGACTTGGCACTCAGCTCCGCTGAACGCCACGGCTGAAGTCATCCTGCGAGCGCACTGCCTCGTCTGCCATCTCGCACGATTCCCCGGGCTACCAGTGCCGTCACCTCATCCGTGCTGAAACCCGCCTGCTCCAGGACGGCGATGCTGTGCTCGCCCAGCGCCGGGGGCGGCGCAGAGGTTTCCGGTGTCCAGCCCATGAAGTGATACGGCAGCCCGACGTACGTTTCCTCGCCGCCATCCGCGTCCCGTCCGCGGGCGAAGATCCCCGCAGCGACGACGTCAGCGGCCTCCGGCACCTGCTCGTAGTTGCGCACCGCGCCTACGACCAGACCGTTCTCCGACAACCAGCGGACGCAGTCCTCGGTGGTCCGTGCGGAAAGCGCCGCGCCCAATTCCTGCAACAACTTCCGACGATTGGCCACCCGCATTTCGTTCGTCTCGAAACGGGGATCAGTGAGCAGGTCGATGCGCTCGATCAAGCGGCACAACGTCGCCCAATGCGCGTCCGTGTAGGCCGACAGGACCACGAAGCCGTCGCTGGTGCGGATCAGGTCGGCTGCCGGAGCGACCGTCGCCTGCCCGTTGCCCCGTCTCGTCGGAATGGTTCCGGTGGCGAAGTACTCGGCGAAGTTCGGAGCTTGCAGATGGATCGCCACCTCCAGCAGCGAAATCTCGATCTCCGCTCCGTCCCCGGTGCGCTCGCGGCGGAACAACGCCGCGAGGATCGCCTGGGCCAACGCGTGCGACGTCGCCGCGTCGACGAGCGCAAGCCCCACGCGCTGCGGGTCCCCGCCGGCCGCGCCGGTGAGCGACATGATGCCGCTCTCTGCCTGGGCAGCGATGTCGAGACCAGGGCGCTGCCGGGACGGACCGTGCATTCCGAACCCGCTGACCGAGGCGTACACCAACGCCGGGTTCCGCTCGCGAAGCTGCGTGGCGCCGAGTCCCATCCGTTCCATCGCGCCCGGCCGCATGTTCTGCACGACTACGTCGGCACCGGAGGCCAACCGGTGCCCGGTCTCCCGTCCGAGCGGATGGCGCAGGTCGAGCGCGATCGCCTGCTTGCCCCGGTTGTAGGCGCGGAGCATCCCGTCGCCGAAGCTCCCGATGTTGCGGGCCGACTCCCCGCCCAGGGGCTCGACCTTGATCACATCCGCACCCAGGCCCGCCAACAGTGCGCCCGCCCCGGGGGCAGCGATGTACTGACCGAAGTCGACGACCTTGACGCCTTTCAGAGGTGCGCTCATCGATGATGAATCCCTTCTCGCACTGTTCCAGACGATCTACGCGTCATTCCGGTCGACAGTCACCACGAGGCGGCCGAGGACGTCTCGATCGGCGATCCGGCGCAGCGCTCCCGGGACGTCGTCGAAGGTGGCCCCGTCCACCAGCGGCTGCACGAAGCCCTGCTCCCGGTAGCGCAGCAGTTCGTCGTGGATCTCCCGGCAATAGGCGGGGTCGTCCCGGAACGGCCTGGTCCGGAAACCCACGACCGAGTAGTTCTTCAGCAATGCGTGGTTCACCGGCAGCTGTGGAATCGTGCCGCTGGCGAATCCGACCACCAGCAGCCGTCCCTCCACCGCGATGCACTTGCGGGACCGGTCGAAGACCTCACCGCCCACCGAGTCGTAGATGACATCGGCACCGCGACCGCCGGTGACCTCCTTCGTCACCGCGACGAAGTCGTCCTCGTGATGATCGACGACGACATCGGCCCCCAGATCGGCACACGCTTTGGCCTTGCGGGCACCACCGGCCACCGCGACCGTCCTCGCCCCCGCCGCCTTGCCGAGCTGTACCGCGGCACTGCCGATGCCGCCGGCCGCGCCGTGGATCAGCACCGTCTCGCCCTTGGCGAGCCCGGCACGGCGGAACAACGCCATGTGCGACGTCTGGTAAGCCACGAACAGCGCAGCGCCCTCCTCCCAGCTCATGTCGTCAGGAAGCGGCAGCAACCGCTGCACGGGAACGACCACCTCCTCCGCGAGCAGCCCGGCCGTGGTCTGGCCCGGCGTGACGACGACCCGGCAGCCCACCAGCGACTCGTCGACGCCATCGCCGACCTCCTGAACGGTCCCGGCGGCCTCACCGCCGATCGAGAACGGCGTCTGCGGCTTGTCGTGGTACTTCCCCTGGCACAGCAGGAGATCCGGAAACCCCAGGGCGGCCGCGCGGACGCTCACCCGCACTTCTCCCGAGCCCGGCCGAGGTGTCGGGATGTCCACCAACCGCAGCGCTCGCTCCGGCTCGCCGGGCTGCTGAACCTGCCATGTCCGCATCGGCACCTCCGATGATCGACGTCGATAACGGCGAGTCAACCGACCAGGCTGCGGAGCCGTCCAAGACGAGTTGTCGCCTACAGGGATAGGCGACGCCGATCAGAGGTCCTGCGCAGCGGCGAACTCGCTGCTCAGGTCGACGAAAGCGACTGCCGCGGGCGAGAGCGGTCCGCTGCGGTGCACCACGCCGATGCGCTGCTCGAGCACGGGATCGGTACGCCGGACCAACGCCCCGCGCAACCCGGCCTGCTCGGCCAGCGACTGGGGGAGCAGCGCCGCACCAGCGCCCACCAGGACGAGGTCCCGGGCGTGCTCCTCCGACTCCGTCTCGACCGAGATGTTCAGCGGCGCTCCCGGGGCACAGCTCACTTCGAGGAGGTCCCGGATCGGGTTGCCGCGCGGACCGGCCACCAGGGGAAGTCCGGCGAGCTCCGCCAGGCGGACCGGCATCCGACTGCCGATGGGACTCTCCGGTGGCAGGACGAGCAGCAATCGCCGGACGCCCAGCGGCACCGACACCATCCCGGTCACCGCTGCGGGCAGGAACGTCATCGCGATCTCGCAGGCGGCGGTGCGCAGGAGCTCGTTGATCGAGGTCGTGCCGGGATCGAGGACGTTGACGCACACCTTCGGATACCGGGCCCGGAACATGCCGATGATGCCGGTCAGCGGATCAACACCCAGGCCGGGGCTCGTCACGAGGTTCAGCCAGCCGCCGTCGAGCCGGGCGATGCTCCTGGCCTTGTCCACCAGGGCTGCCAGGCCGCCTCCGACCTGCATCGCGGGCCCCAGCAGGGCCTCCCCGGCCGCGGAGAGGACCATGCCCCGGCCGACCCGGTGGAACAGCTCCACACCCAGATCCCGCTCCAGCGCGCGCAAGCCCTGCGTCAAGGTCGGCTGGGCGACCTGCAGGGCCTTGGCGGCCTTGGTGACTCCCCCGTGCTCCGCAACAGCGACGAAGTACCTCAACTGCCGCGAATCCATGACCTCGACAATAGCCAACGGCCGGTGACCGACCGGGCGACTAGGCTCGCCCGAACGGACCAATCGGCGGGAGAGAGGTTTGCGTGGATTTCAGGCAAGCCGAGGTGTTCCTGGCCGTCGTGGAGCACGGCAGCCTGGGCAAGGCCGCGATCGCCCGTCGACTCACCCAGCCCGCGGTGTCGCAGACCATCCGGGCGCTGGAGCGTGATTTCAGAACTCCGCTGTTCCACCGGGTCGGGAGTGGGCTCGTGCTCACCCCCGCCGGCGAGGCGGTCGTCAAACCCGCGCGGCAGATCCTGCGCGACCTGGCCACCGCCCGCGCATCCGTCGCCGAAGTGTCCGGCGCCCCGTCCGGCACGCTCGAACTCGCCGCCATCTACCCGGTGTTCGAGCAGCCCTTGATCGAGCTGATCGGCGCCTTCCGACGCGATCATCCCGGCGTCACCGTGCGGGTGACCGAACCCGACAACGAAGAAGTCCTGCTGCAACAGGTGCACGAGGGGCGCGTGGAGCTGGGCTTCTGCCATCTGCCGACGGCCGGGCCGCACGACGTGCCCGGCCTGACCACCCATGTGATCGGGCGAACCGAGTTGTGCGTCGTCATGCCTCCGCACACGCGGCCCGACTTGCCCGACCCGCTGCCCTTCGCGGAGATCCCCGACCTACCGGTGGTCGCCGCGCCCGGCGGGGCGGTCGCCCGGCTCGCCGTCGAGGAGCGACTGCGCGCCGCCGGCATGCGCACTCGGCTCGGAGTGGTCACCGCCAACCGGTCCATGCAGATCCCGCTGGTGCTGGCCGGCACCGGGATGGCGTGGACCGGCCGCCGCAGCGCCGACCTCGCAGAGGTGCGGGGTGCCGTCGTCCGGTCTCTGGCGCCACCGATCTCGTTGCCGCAGGCGCTGATGCACCGTCCTGGTCACCTCGCACCGTCCGCGCGGGCACTGCGCGATCTCGCGGTGCAGCGGGCTTCGACCGCCTGACGAGGCGTCACTTCGAGCACTTTCGGCGGGCAGCACCTCCTCGTCGAGGAAACAGCGGACCCGCTCCACGATTTCGGCCGCCCGAGGGGACGGTGTCAGATCCACCTTGATCTCCAATCGTTCTCGCCCGCGTCGCGAGCCCATCGGGCGAGGCCGAGCAGCTGCCCCTGCGATGCCTTCCTGGTCGGAGTCCCATTGGTGTCGGCCCGAACGGCATGGCGTGGGCCGGTCGATGCTCAGCCGCGAGTTGCGTATCGCGCCACCAACTCGGCCGTGTCCTTCTCCGGACGGATGAGCCACACCGCCGCGATGCATCCGATCGCCATCAACGCACCGGTGAAGGTGAACCCGGAGCTGTAGCCGGCCGCCGGGGTCTCCCCCGCACCGACGAACAAGCCCATGATCATCGGCGCGAGCACACCTCCCAAGCTGTAGAAGCCGATGACGAACCCGAAGACGACCCCGCGCTGCTTGGCCGGCACCACGTCCGACACCGCCGCGAACGAGATCGCGAATGCCGCCGAGTACAGCGAGAACCCGAGCACCACGAACAACATCTGCAAGCCGCTCTGCCCCAGCAACGCGAAGCCCAACATCGACAGCCCGTTGGCGACCACCAGCCCGGCGGCCAGCCAGCCCCGCGCCAGCCGGTTCGACACCCCGCGCGCGCTCAGCCAGTTCGACAACAACCCGAAACCGATGTTGGCCAGCACCCCGACCGCGTACGGCAACGTCACCAGGTACCCGGTGGCGGTGGCGCTGTAACCGAGGCCCTCGCGCAGGAACAACGGCAGCCACGACACCTTCAACGACGTGCCCCAGTAAGCCAGGAACATCAACAACCCGAGTCCGATGATCGTCGGACGGGTGAACAGCACCCGGTAGGGCACCCGCTCCGGCAGGGCGCCGACCGCGGCGACGGTGGTGGCTCTCTCGGTGCCCATCCGACCGAATGGCAGCCAGAGCACCAACCAGACCAACCCCGCCGCGATGAGCACGATGAACGCGGCGTGCCAGTCGAACGCGGAGATCACCCAGGTCAGGGTCGGCGCCGCCAGCAGCGGCCCGAGCGAGGTCCCCGCGTTGATCACCCCGGACGGCAATGCACGTTTGTCCGGCGGGAACCAGGAATGCGCGATCGACATCACCAACGCCGCCGCCGGGCCCTCGGCGAAACCGAGGATGATCCGGCACACCAGCAGCGTGCCGAATCCGACCGCGCCGACCAGCGGAACCAGCGTCAAGGTCCACACCACGATCAGCGCCACCACGATCCACCGCGGGCTGATCTTGCTGGTGAGCAAGCCCACCAGGATCGCACCGGCCGCGAACAGCCAGAAGAACGCGCTCTGCACCAGCCCGAACTGCTCCGCCGACAGCCCGAGGTCCTGACGGATCTGGACTCCGGCGAACCCGATCACCGCCTTGTCCGCGAAGTTGATCAGCATGAACGACATGCACAACAGCACGACCGCCCAGGCGCTGGTCCGGCTGCGTCCAACGGCCGTCCCGTTGCGGCCGTTCAACAACTGCTCGTCGATCGTCATCCTGCCTCCACGCCATTGGGGATCGGTGGTATTGAACGATCTGCGCGAGCGAGACGACCAAGACGCAAACGGCGTCAACCGCATAGGAAGCGGCAATGGTCGCAGACACAGCCGACGCGATGGTCGGCGTGGGCGAGTTCGGCGATGGTGAGCTGATGGATCCGGCTGGTGCCCGCGCACAGCCGGAACAGCCGCACGTCTCGGCAGAAGCGTCTGCGAATCCGCGATCATGCCCTGCACGAGCTGGAAGCCGGCTTGGCCCGACTTCCGGTACCGCGGGCCGGCATCAGGGCCCGGTGTCGTCCGTTGGACGAAGCAGGCCGAACCTGTCACCGAGCAAACGCCGACGCGAACCGCAGATCAACGACGAGCCCCTGATGGCTCGCATAGGCCGGCCCTATGCGTCGGCTTGCGGAACCGTCTTGGTGCGGCGACCGGAAGTGAACTTGCATGGTGGCCAGTCCGCTCGACAAGCCGAGGAGATGTCCGTGGATTCAGCCGAAGTGCGCTACGAAGTGAACGATTCGGTCGCCACCATCACGATGAACCGGCCGCAACGGCGCAACGCGGTGTCTAAATCGTTCATGAAGGAGCTCGCCGAGGTGCTGGGCACCGCCGCGGCCGACGACGACGTCCGAGTGGTGATCCTCACCGGCTGCGGCGGCTACTTCAACGTCGGTGCCGACCTCGCCTCGCCACCGGAAACCCGCGGGCTGTCCCGGATTTCCAAGGATCGCGACCGGCATCACGTCCTCGACGGCAGCCGCTGCGTGGAGCTGCTGCACCGAATGCCCAAGGTCACCATCGCGGCGATCAACGGGGCGTGCGCCGGTGCTGGCCTCGGGCTCGCGCTGGCGACCGACCTGCGCTACGCCGCCGACATCGCGAAGTTCAACACCGCCTTCCTCACCGCCGGCATTTCGGGTGACATGGCGGCGGTGTGGTTCGCCAGTCAGGTAGCCGCACCGCAGAAGGTCCGCGAGTTGTTCCTGGTCCCCCAGAAGTTCACCGCCGCGCAAGCCCTGGAGTGGAACCTGCTCAACGATGTCGTGCCCGCCGATGCGCTGGCCTCCCACGTCACCCGCGTGGCCCAGCAGATCTCCGCCTTCGCACCGCTGGCCGTGCGCCATATGAAGGCCAACCTCAACGACGCCCTGCTGTCGCCGCTGAGCGAGTACCTGCCGCGCGAGGTCGATCGCGTCGTGGACTCGGCCCACACCGAAGACTCCGTCGAAGCAGCCCGTGCGTTCCTGGAGAAGCGCGCACCGAAGTTCACCGGTCGCTGACTGTTCCGCTTCAGGTTCTGGGGCTGTTGATCGACGGTGTCCTCAATGGCGCCCTGGGAGCAGACGGAATCAACATGGGCACCCGTTTCCTCTGCACGCAGGAAGCCCCGGTCCCGGCTCCGGGCGTCGCTGTCGAGCTGAGCCGCGGAAGACGAAGTGTCGAGCACGTATTGGAAGATCATCACCCAACCCGACTGGATGATCGGGACGAGTCAGGCGACTCCGCGCACGCGGGTGACGAGCACGCCCGCGAGCAGGGTGACCACCGCCGATGCGGTGAACAGCCCGGCATAGCCGCCGAGGTGGGCCAGGACCGGCGTGGCGAGTGCAGGGGCGACGACTTGGGGCAGCGAGTTCGCGATGTTCACCACGCCGAGATCCTTGGCGCGGTCGGTGGCGGTCGGCAGCACCTGCGTCAGCAGTGCCAGCGCCACCGCCCAGTAGATCCCGAAACCCAGTCCGAGCAGCGGAGCGGCGCACAGCGCCGAGGTCCACGTCGGCCACGCGGCCAGCAGCAGCGCGGCCAGCGCCATCAGCGCGCACGAGGTCAGGATGTAGGGCTTGCGCCGCCCCGTGCGGTCCGACAGCGCTCCCGCGACGACCCCGCCGACGGCGAGCGCGGCACCGTAGAGGCCCATCAGGACCAGCAGGCCCGTCTCCGGATCGGGGTGGCGCACGGCGTCACCTAGGAAGAACAGCAGGTAGAGCGTGCCGAAGGCGTTGCCCAGGTTGATCATGAAGTGGCAGCCCCAGCCCCACGCGAAGTCGGGATACCTGCGCGGCGACACCCAAAGCCGCCGCGCTGCGGTGGCCAGCCCGCCTGCGGGTTTCGTCGGCAGCATGGCGTCCGGGGTGCGCAGCACGAACGCCGCTGCCGCGAGCACGACTAGTGCCGCGCACGCCAGGTAACCACCGGCGAGCCCAGTGATCAGCACCGTCACCACCAGCGCGCCGACGACGGTGCCCAGCATCTGGCTGATGCCGACGAGTCCGCCGATCCGTGCCCGCTGCGTCACCGGAACCCGGTCCGGCAGCGCCGACGCCAGGCTCGCAAGCATCGCGTTGAGCCCGGCCTGCACCAGGCACCACCCGACCGTCATGGTCACCACGTCGCCCGCCGCGACGAGGACCGTCAGCCCCGCCGCCCCCACGAGCGCGCCGCCGAGCGTCCACGGGTGCCGGCGGCCGAACCGCGAGGTGGTGCGGTCGGAAAGCATGCCCGCCAGCGGGTTGACCACCACCGACACCGCCGCGCCGACCCCGGTGACCACGCCGAAGACGACCTCCTTGTCCACACCGGCGAGCAGTTCCGCCTGCCGGGGCAGCAGTACCTGGATCGGCGCGTAGAACGCCAGCCACAGCCCGAGATTGGCCAGGAAGAGCAACGTCGTCCACCCGGCGCGGACCGGGGTTCGGGGCTCGGCGAATGCGGTCATCTCGACCGCTTGATCACGTCGCGGTACCAGGCGAACGAGTCCTTCGGGGTGCGCACGAGCGTGTCGTAGTCGACGTGCACCAGGCCGAACCGCGACGCGTACCCCTTGGACCACTCGAAGTTGTCCAGGAGCGACCAGACGAAGTAGCCGCGCACGTCCGCACCGGCGTCCACGGCCTCCCGCACGGCGGTGAGGTGGCGGGCGAGGAAGTCGATGCGGTCGGAGTCGTGGATTTCGTCGAAGCTGCAACCGTTTTCGGTGATGTGCACTGGCGGCATCTCCGGGTAGCGCTCGTGGAGCAGGACGAGCAGCTCGCGCAGTCCGTCCGGCACTACCGGCGATCCGTTGGTGGTCATCGGATAGCCCTCGACCGGAACGAGTTCGAACGGTAGCGGGCCGGTGGTCCGAGGCGCGCGGACGGCCATCGGCTCGTAGTAGTTGACGCCGTAGAAGTCCAGCGGCGCGGCGATTGCCGGCAGGTCGTCGGCGAAGCCGTCGGGAAGCCGATCATGCAGCACCTCGGGGTAGCTGCCGAGCAGGATCGGATCGGCGAACAAGCGGTTGATCAACGCATCCAAGAAGGACACCGGCTCCGGGTCTTCACCCCAGATCGGGCTGTGGTTGTTCGCGGTTCCCACCGCGCGGGCGCCCGCCGCCCGCAACGCCGCCACGGCCCGGCCGTGCGCCAGGAGCTGGTGGTGCGCGGTCGGAATCGCGTCGAGCAGCAGCGCCTTGCCCGGCGCGTACTCGCCGATGCCGTAGCCGAAGATCGACATGACCATCGGCTCGTTGAGCGGGATCCACATCTTCACCCTGTCGGCGAAGCGCTCGCCGACGATCGCGGCGTACTCGGCGAACCGTTCGGCGGTATCGCGGCTGAGCCACCCGCCCTGGTCCTCCAGCGCCTGCGGGGTGTCCCAGTGGTAGACCGTGGCGACCGGGTCGATGCCTGCTTCGCAGAGCGAGTCGAGCAGGCGGTCGTAGAACGCGATTCCCTCGGGGTTCGCCGGACCGCGACCGTCGGGCTGGATGCGAGGCCAGGCCAGCGAGAACCGGTAGGCGTCCACCCCCAGGTCGGACATCAGCGCGACGTCCTCGAGGTAGCGGTGGTAGTGGTCCGTGCTGACGTCGGCGTGCTCGCCGCGCGCGATCTTGCCGGGAGTGGCGGTGAAGGTGTCCCAGATGGAACGTCCCCGGCCTCCTTCCGCGGTGGCGCCTTCGATCTGGAACGCCGCGGTGGACACGCCCCAGACGAAATCGGAGGGCAAGTGCGGGACCTTCATCTCGATCACTCCCCAAAACGTGAATTTTATTCGGAATATAGTGCCGATCAGGCACTCGCGGAAGGGACGATGTCGAGGCGATCATCAAGTCCGGCCCCTCGGGCTGGAGTTCGCGCGGGACGGCCCGCCGGGCGGGCGTCTCACCCGCTGCGCCTGCACATCACTTCCACGACGAGAAAGGCTGCTGAGCGCGCGGCAACCTCGGACTCCGCGCCGCAGAGCGAGGACCTCAGCATCGAACTGAGATCAACGAGCCCACCCGGCGGTTTCACAACGTGACCGGCATGGACCGGCAACCCGAGTCAGGCATCTCCAAGCAGTGCGCGAGCCTGCAGGGCAAGCCAGAGCTCGGCGATGTCACGTGTGTCGTTCACGTTGTGCCCGGTGATCTCCTCGACCTTGCGGATCCGATAGAGAACGGTCTGCCGGTGCACGTGCAACGCATCCGCTGTCTTCCGCCAGGAGCGCTGGTTGTCGAAAAACGCTACGAGCGTGTGCAAGAGCTCTGACTGGTGCAGTCGTTCGTAGTCGATGAGCTGCCCCAGGACGCGCAAGACCAGGGCGTTCGCGTCGTCGATTCCCGCGACACCCAGCAGCGGCGTGGCGTCGCCGTACCTGAAGGTGTGCGGGGTGACGCCGGCCGCAGCGCGGGCCGCCCAACCCGCCTCTCGCGCCGCCTCTGGGATCCGCTCGACGGTGGCGATCGGGCCGCTGATCCCCACCAGCGCCTCATCGCCGAGGTTCGCGCGCATCACGGAGTTTGCCTGGTCGCCGTCGACGCAGAGGACGTACAGCACGCCCCGCCGATGGACGCCGAGCTGACGCACACCGTTCCGCCACAGCGCGACGTGCAGCTCTCGAAGCTTGGCGATGTCACCGGAGGTGACTGCGAAGAGGTTGGCCTGCGAGACGTCCAGGCCGAGCGCGTCCAGCTGGCGGCTACCGCTGTGCGCGTCGATCTGTCCCTCGATCAGCTGGGCCAACAGCTCGGCGCCCAGTCGGCGGTCGTGCTCGATCCTGGCCAACGACTGCGAGAGCTCCAGGGCGAGCACCGTGACCGCGTGCTGCATGAGGATCGCGTCGAGCACGCTGCGGTCGATCGACACCAGGGCCAACACCGCGTTCGGCTGTGTCGGAATGTCCACCAGTCGAAGCTCGCGCCCGTCCCGCAGGGGGACCGCGAACGCACCGGCGCGCAGATCGGAAGCGCCTGATGCCGTCTGGCGCAGTGCCTCGGTGAGCACCGGGTCGAAGCGCGGGTCCTGCGGGTACCACGGCTGGGCCGACTCTCGGTGGCAGACGCGCACCTCGCAGCCCAGCTGCTGTGACAGGTCCTGGGAGAGCACCGATGATTCCCCTCGATGGGTCACCATTCGCTGCATGGCGTGGTAGATCCGCTCGGTCCGGATCAGCCGGTCCGACTGCTCGAGCAGATTCGCGGCGGCAACGGCCTGCGAGATGGCCACGAACGGCATGGGGTAGTCCACCGTCAAGATGCTGAACCCCAGCCGCTCGCTCTCCTCGGCGAGCTCATCGGTCAGCGGCGGGCAGTACATCCGCTCCCCGATCGCCAGGCCGCTCGCCCCGGCGTCCACCAGGCGCTCGATGTGGGCCCGCTGCCGGGCTCCCTCGGCCGGGAAAGACATGCCGTTGGTCATCAGGAGCTCACCACCGGCCAGCCACTGCCACGGCTCGGGCAAGTCAGACGTGTGCGTCCACGAGACCTCCCGACCGAGCCCACCCGCACCGGAGTGCAGGTGCAGCCGCAGGTGTGGCAGCTCGAGCAGATCCGCCACCGTGATTGCCATGGCCACACGTTACACAGACGTATGACGGCTCTTGTGCGTTTGCACGCTCCGCAACAAGAGCCGGCAGACGAGCCCGCGCCTACACCCGGCATCGTCCAGCTGACGGAGTGTGCTTGGACATGCTGCTCGGCCGTCGAGCGCTGATGGTGCTCGTCTGCGGCGCCCAGACCGGTCAGACGGCGGACGACGGGCCGGACGTACGCGCCTCGGTCTTGCTCATGAGGGTGATGAGGTCGAAGGCCACCGTCGCGGCCGCCACGCACGTGATCTCGGCGTGGTCGTACGCCGGAGCCGTCTCGACCACGTCGGCTCCGACCAGGTTGAGACCGTCGAGCCGGCGAAGCAGGTGCAGCAGTTCGCGGCTGGAGAAGCCGCCCATCTCCGGCGTACCCGTGCCCGGTGCGAACGCCGGGTCGAGCACATCGATGTCGATCGAGAGGTAGACCGGGGTGTCCCCCACCCGCCGCCGCACCGCATCGACGGCTCCGTCGATTCCGAGCGTGTCCAGGTCCCCGGCCCGGATGACCCGGAATCCGAACGATGCGTCGTCGACGAGGTCGAGCCGGTCGTAGATGGGCCCCCGGATGCCGACGTGGATCGACTTCTCCTCGGCGAGCAGGCCCTCCTCGAACGCGCGGCGGAACACCGTCCCATGGGTGATCGGGGCCTTGAAGTACGTATCCCAGGTGTCCAGGTGCGCGTCGAAGTGGATGAGCGCGATCGGGCCGTGCTTGTCCCGCGCCGCGCGCAGCATCGGCAGCGCGACGGTGTGGTCACCGCCGATGGTCACCAGGCGCCGATCCCGGTTCCCGACGACCTCGCGGGCGAACCCTTCGATCTGGTGGACCGCCTCGTCGATGGAGTACGGCGTGCACGGAACGTCGCCGGCGTCGACGACTTGGACCTGCTCCAGCGGCGCGGCGTCGAGCTCGACGTGGAACCTCGGCCGCAGGTGCCGCGAGGCCTGCCGGACCCCCATCGGCCCGAACCGGGCGCCGGGCCGGTAGGACGTGCCTCCGTCGAAGGGGACGCCCAGAACGGCGATGTCGTAGTCGGGCACGGCGTCGATGGCCGGGATCCGCGCGAAGGTCCCGAGCCCGGCGAAGCGCGGGACCGCGGTGGAATCGAGGGCACCGATCGGCTGGTGGTCGCTCATCGTTGGGTGGCTCCGTTCAATGGGAGGTGGGGTGGATCGGCGGAAGACGCCGGACGAACCGTCTCTGGGGTTGATCTGGTTGCTCGGTTACTCGGATTGCGGCTGCGCGTCCGCGACGCTCGCGACGGTCTCGCCGGCGCCCGCCGTGCGCCGGGCCAGCACCGTGACGGTGACGTAGTACAGCGGCGAGACGATGAGCAGGCCGGCGATAAAGGAGAGGTCGGTGTCGCCGAGAAGCCTGGCGATCGGCCCGGTGTACGCCGTACCGACGACCATGAAGGGCAGCTGGACCGCGACCCCGATCAGGTAGCAGATCACCGCCGGCCAGTTCACCAACCCGTAGCGACCGCCGTCGCGCCGGAAGAAGTCCTCGACCGCGTAGTCGCCGTGCCTGACCAGGTAGAAGTCGACGAGGTTGACCGCCGTCCAAGGGACCAGGGAGCCGAGCAGCAACGTCAGGAAGTTGTTGTACGTCGCCACGAAGTCGTCGCCCGCGGTGAGCGCCACCCCGAGCGCGACCACGACGAGCCCGGTGGCGATCCAGGCCCGCTCGCGGCTGCCGGCGGTGAAGCGCGGCGCGAACGTCTGCGCGATCGTGATCGTGCACAGGGTGCCGCAGTAGAGGTTCATCGCGTTCGTGGCCGCGACGCCGATGCTGAACACGGCGACGACCAGCACGCTGATCCCCGCGGTCGCCTTGGTCAGGGCGACGACGGGGTCCAGGTCCGGCAGGAGCAACCCGATGCCTGCGCCGAGGAACATCGGCAGGATCGAACCGAGGCTGGTGCCCCAGTAGCTCATCCAGAATGCCGGCTTCGCTCCGGTCTGCGCCGGCATGTAGCGGGAGTAGTCCGAGACGTACGGCGCGTAGGCGATCTGCCAGACGGCCGAGGCCGAAACAATGCTCATGAACCCGGCCAGGCTGGCACCGCTGGTGTGGAAGAAGGTGACTGGGACCGGGTGCACCACGAACGCCCAGACGAACGCCAGCAGCAGAACCGTGCCCGAGACGTAGGTCATGATCCGCGCGTAGGCGTGGATCAGCGCGTATCCCCAGATGGTGGCCGCGAGGCTGACGACCGCGATCAGGATGATGCCGCCGCGCTGCCCCAGAGGTGGAATGACGGACGCGAGGGACTCACCTCCGAAGACCAGGATCGAGATGAAGAACCCGAGGTACATGCACACCACGATCAGCACGATCAGCACGGAGCCCCAGGAGCCGAACTGGCCCTTGGTCTGCACCATCTGAGGTACGCCGAGACGCGGGCCCTGCGCGGAGTGCAGTGCCATGAAGACCGCACCGAACAGGTTGCCGATGACGATCGCCAGGGCCGCAGACCAGGCCGGCTGGCCGAAGAGCGTGGTGGCCAGAGCACCCGTGACGATGGACAGGACCATGATGTTGGTGCCGAACCAGATCGTGAACATGTCCCGGTTCGTGCCGTGTCGCTGGTCCAGCGGGATGGGCTGGATGGTGGCCGACTCGATGCTCTCCTGCCGCCCTGTCAGCTGCTCGCTCATTCCGCTCCTTCCCCCGCTAACGGATCCGGTTGACCATCACGTGCTTGGTGCGCGAGTAGTCGTCGAGCGCGTACGCCGACAGGTCGCGCCCGTAGCCGGAGGATTTGAAGCCGCCCCACGGCATCTCGGTGGCGAACGCGAGATGGTCGTTGACCCAGACCGTGCCGAAGTCCAGCCGAGCGGGCAGGTCGGCGGCCCGCCGCGCGTTCTCGGTCCAGACCGACGCCGACAACCCGTACCCCGTGCCGTTGGCCGCGGAGACCGCGGCGTCTTCGCGGGTGAACGTCTCGACCGTCACGACCGGGCCGAAGATCTCCTCGCGGGTGCACTCGGCTCCGTCCGGGATGTCCACCAGCACGGTCGGGGGGACGAAGAAACCGTCACCGTCCGGTGCCTTGCCGCCGGTCGCGGCTCGCACGCCTTCGGCGTGGGCCCGGTCCAGGAAGCCGACCACCCGGTCGCGATGCGCCTGCGAGACCAGCGGGCCCATCTCGATGTGGTCCCCCTCCGCCGGGTCGCCGACGGCCAGCGCCTCCGCCCGGGACACCAGCCGCGCGACCAGGTCGTCGTACACCGACTCCTCGACGAGGACCCGGCAGGCGGCACCGCAGTCCTGTCCGGAGTTGCCGAAGCCCGCGAACGCGACGCCGTCGGCCACCGCGTCCAGGTCGGCGTCGGCGAACACCAGGACGGGCGCCTTGCCGCCGAGCTCCAGGTGCACGCGCTTGAGCGACTCGGCGGCCGCGCGGGCCACCGCCTGGCCGCTGCGGACGCTGCCGGTGACCGACACGAGCGCGACATCCGGGTGGGTCGCAAGCGCCTCGCCGACGACCGGCCCGTCACCGGTGACCACGTTGAGCACGCCGGCGGGCAGTACGCCGGCCAGCAGCTCTGCCAGTCGCAGAGCGGTCAGCGGGGTCTGCTCGGACGGCTTCAGCACACAGGTGTTGCCGGCCGCCAGGATCGGCCCGATCTTCCAGGCTGCGGTGAGCAGCGGGTAGTTCCACGGGGTGATGGCGGCGACGACCCCGACCGGCTCCCGCACGATCATCGAGGTGCGGCCGGCGACGTACTCACCGGCGCTCAAGCTCTGCTGAGCACGGACCGCCCCGGCCATGAACCGCAGGGTGTCGATCGCGAAGGCGACGTCCTCGCTGGCCAGCGGCATCGGCTTGCCTGCGTTGGCAGACTCCAGCCGCGCGAGCTCCTCGGCATGCGTCTCGACCACGGCCGCGGCCGCGAGCAGCACATCGGCACGGTCCTTCGGCGTCTTCTGGCGCCAGTCGGCGAACGCCGTCCTGGCAGCGGCCACAGCCTGGTCGACGTCGGCTGCCGTGCCGCACAGGGCCCGGGCGATCGGCTGCCCCGTCGCGGGGTTGACCACTGGACAGGTCTCGGTCCCGGTGCCCGTCCAGCGAGCGCCGTCGACGAAGTGCGTCAACGCTTCCGGCTCGGCACCGACCGGCGCCGGGTCGTCGCCGGTCAGGGGAGCCGCCTCGATCTGCGGTCGTGTCTCGGTCATCGTGGATCCTTCGCTCGTCAGGCTCGGCTGGTCGGAAGACCGCGCTCGACGACGTCCACCAACATGTCGACGTAGGTGTCGGTGTCGTCGTTCGCTGCGCGCGGCGGTGGGTCGTGGGCGAGGGCGGAATTCACCTGGGGGCTCAGGAAGTAGGCGCCGGCGGTGAGCAGGGTGAGGGTTTGGAATTGGCCGGGACTGCGCGCGGCGAGCTCGTCGAGCGCAGTCTCGGGCTCCTGGTCGGCGCACGAGGCCACCGCGCCGACGAAGGCTTCGGTCAGGTCCGGCCGGTAGCCCAGGGCCTGATCGATCAACGCCTCGGGAACCCCTGCTGCGGTGGCCGACGGCATCGGCTCGGACGCCGGGATGAGAACGTTGGCGAGTGCGGCGAAAGTGCGTCGCTGTTCGGGATCAAGCATCACGGGGTCCTCAGTGGGCAGTGGTCTGGTCGTGCCGGTTGTCGGCGAGGTGGCGCATCGCCCGCAGCGCGACGGCCATGATGGTGGCGGTCGGGTTGACGCCCGTCGAGGTGACGAACACGCTGCCGTCGATGACGAAGAGATTGGGCACGTCGTGGGCGCGGCCGTACTCGTCCACGACGGAGGTGGCGGGATCGGTGCCCATTCGGGCGGTGCCGAGGAGGTGCCAGCCGCTGTCGCGGACGACCGGGATGGGGTGGACCGCGGTGGCCCCTGAGGCCAGGTGCGCCTCGATGGCCCGGTCGACGTGGAACTTGAGCATGCGCTCGGTGTTCTCGCCGATGGTGTAGTGGATCTTCGGCGCCGGGATGCCGTCGGAGTCGGTGGTCGCCAGGTCGAGGACGACCTCGTTGTGCTCCTCCGGCAGGTCTTCGGTGGTGATGCCCCACTCGGTGTAGCGCCCGAAGGTACTCCGCAGCCGGCTGTGGAAGGCCGGTCCGAACGCGTCGCGCCAGTCCTGGCCGGGCTCCCACAACGTGTGGGTGAGCGGGCCGCCGGTCGGCATCAGGTTCCACTTCGCCCCTCGGACGAAGCCCCGGTCGGCGTCGGTCTCGTAGAACTGCATGGACTGCAGCGCCTGCCCGGTAGGACCCAGCCAGGTCTCGAGCTCCTCCTCGTAGGTCCCGTACACCGAGGCATAGGGGTGCACCATCAACCGCTTGCCGACCAGACCCGAGGAGTTCGCCAGGCCGTCGGGGAACTGCGCGGACGTCGAGTTGAGCAGCAGTCGCGGGGTGCCGATCCCATTGGCGGCGAGCACGGTCACGCCTGCCGCCTGGTGGTGCAGGGCGCCGTCGCGATCGATGTACTCGGCGCCGGTCACCAGACCACGGTTGTCGACCGTGAGCTGCCGCACCCTGGCTCCGGTCACCAGGACCGCTCCGGCGGCGATCGCCTCACGCCAGTGGGTGAAGTCGGTGCTCGCCTTCGCACCGGTCGGGCACCCGGACTCACACGCGCCGTACCTCAGGCAGGCGGGCCGGTTCTTGAACTTCCGCGAGGCGATGGCGTTGGGCGCGGGCCACCAGTGCCAGCCGAGCTTGTCCATCCCCTTCGCCGCGGCGAGGCCGTACTTGCCGATCGGCAGCGGCGGCAGCGGAAACGCGTGCGCATCCGGGTACGCCGGGTCTCCATCGAGCCCGGACGCACCGATGTGGTGGGTGACCTCGTCGTAGAACGGGCGCAGGTCCTCGTAGGTGAACGGCCAGTCGTCCGCCACCCCGTCGAGGGTCCGGACTCGGAAGTCGGAGGGCAACGCCCGCACCCAGTGACCGGAGAACAGGATGGTGCTGCCTCCGACGCCGTTGAACATGAGCGGCTCGATCGGACTCTCGGCGGTGTCGATCGGGTAGTCGCTTGCTGCTCCGCGCACGTTCGGGCTGGGGTTCCACTGCTTCAGGCGGGCCAGTTCCCATTCGGGCTTTCCCCCGGGAAAGTCATCCGGGAGTGCCCAGTCGCCCTGCTCGAGGCAGACCACGCGGAACCCGCGCGTGGCCAATTCGAGGGCCGCCACTCCGCCGGAGGCACCGGCACCCACGATGAGGACGTCTGCGTCGCGGTGGTCCTGCTGTGCGTTCACCAGTCGATCTCCCGATCAGCTCGGTTCGGTGCGGCACAGAATGCTTGCGCAGGGCTCGACCACGCTACGGTCCAACCGCCACAACCGAGTCGCCACTGCTTGAGCGAATGCACAACCGGAAGAGACCGTCCGCTGGGCCGGTGCCGGGCGTCAAGCGGCCGCGCGAAGCCGCAGCTCAGCGAGCATCCGCTTCTGCGCGATCGGTGCCCTGCACGCACGCCGGCCTCATATTCCGTTGCGGAAGTATTCGCCCGAGTACCGCACCCTCCTGGAGCATGCGCGGACGGACCACGAGGCGGGCCGCAAGACGTCTACAGTGGACTCGATGCGAACGGCGCGCATCGGCATGCACCGGCCCCAGCAACCCGAACGATCGCGGGCAGCCGACTCAGCCATCCGAGGACGGGCTGGCCCGTTCGGCATCCCACCTCAAGCACCGGTCAATAGAACGAACGATTGATGCCCAGCCCGCGCGCACGCGCCGCCGCGTTGCCGCAGCACGCGCGACCTGTTCAATCTCGAATCACACCAGGAAAAGCCGCAGGATAATCAAGTATCATCCGGCCCTCGATTGACACCCGAGAGCCCGTACCCTAACGTGAGATCGTTCACTTTACCGAACGATCGAAGTTTGACGCCGAACGGGAGCCTGCGCACTCGATGCGGTTCCCGTAGCAACCGCTTGCGCCAGCCGATCAGCAAGTCGCGCCCCGCTCTCGGCAACCGGGTTCAAGATCGCTCAGCCGTTCGCCGCACGAACGCCTCGCCACACCGGCCACACCGGCGCATCCGCAGCCCATGGGCTTCGGGGCAGATCAACGGGAGGGACTCGATGCCCAGCTCAGCAGGGGGCCTGACGCTCGAGAACGCTGTCATCTTCGACGGCTGGTCCGCCGAACTGACCGAGGGATCGCTGCGGGTCGCCGACGGTGTCATCGCTGAGATCGGACCGCGGGTGAGCCGGGCCGACAGGGTCGTCGACGCCAAGGGTGCGACAGTGCTCCCGGGCCTGATCGATGCGCACTTCCACGCCTACGGGATATCCCTGAACAACCTGGAATTCGAAAGCGGGCCGCTGAGCTTCCTCGCGCTGGCCGGAGCGCGCAGGCTGGAGGCCGCGCTGCGGCGCGGATTCACCACCGTTCGCGACGTCGCCGGTGGCGACATCGGGCTCGCCATGGCGATCGACGCCGGGCTGTTCCCCTCACCGCGCTACCTCTACACCGGGCCTGCGCTGAGCCAGACCGGCGGTCATGGCGACTGCCGACCGGCCGAACTCGACATCTGCGTCCACGGTGGACACATGAACGAGGTCGTCGACGGTGTGACGCCGCTGCGCGCTGCTGTCCGAGAACGATTCCGGCATGGCGCGCACGCCATCAAGATGATGGCCTCTGGTGGCGTGGTCTCCCCCGCTGATCCGCTGCTGCCCGCGCAGTACTCCGCCGAGGAGATCGCGGCAGTGGCCGACGAGGCGGCCCGGCGAGGCAGTTACGTCGCGGCGCACGCCTACTCGTCCGAGGCCGTCCGGCATTCCGTGGTCAACGGTGTGCGCTCGGTCGAGCACGGCAACCTGCTCGACGAACCGACCGCCTCGCTGATGGCCGACCACGAAGCCTTCCTGGTGCCCACGCTGATCGCCTACGACGCGATGGCTCGGCGCGGTGCAGAGGTCGGCCTCGCCGAGGTCGCCGAGGAGAAGAACCGGGAGGTGCTCGAAGCAGGCGGAGTGGCGATCGAGCGCGCGCTCGCCGCCGGTGTTCCAGTCGGCTTCGGTTCCGACCTGATGGGTGACCTGGAGAACGAGCAGTTGCTGGGCCTGCGACTGCAGACCGAGGTCGCAGGCGTGCTCGCCTGCCTCCGGTCCGCTACTTCGGTCAACGCCGCACTCATCCAGCGCGCCGATCTGGGCCGGATCGCGGTCGGCGCCCGGGCCGACCTCCTGCTGTTGGACGGGGATCCGTTCGCCGACCCCGCCGCGCTTTGGGACCAGCAACGGCCACGACTGGTCGTGCAGGGGGGCGCACCGCTTGGCAGCACATGACCTTCCTTGCAACGAGAACAGGCTCCTGCGCCTGTGCCGTGCCAGTCGCGGTGGCGCTAGCCCGCAGCAACCGCCGTCGCGGTCGGCACTCGGGCGCAGCACGTCGAGCGAGGCGACCGGCTGACCCGACCTGCACCGCACAGCATCGAGGAGATCATTTTGCGCGCACCCGACCACCGCGACCGGGTTGCTCGTCTGCGTTCGGAGATGTCTCGACGCGATCTGACGGGCTACCTGATCCCGCACGAAGACCACTACCTCAACGAATGGACGCCCGCCGCCGAATGCCGGTTGGAGTGGCTGACCGGATTCCGCGGCTCGGCCGGCATCGCGGTCGTACTGCTGGATCGAGCCGCGCTGCTCACCGATGCCCGCTACACCAGGCAAGCCGCGCAGCAGTGCGCCGAGGACCTCTTCGAGGTCCACGACCTGGTCGGCCTCCCGTGGCAGGGCTACGTCGCCCGGCATGCCGATGGCGGTGCGATCGGCTTCGATCCCGCCTTGCACTCCATCGCCTCGCTCGAAGTGCTTCGCGCGTTGAGCCGAGAATCGTCCTTCGAAACCGTTGCGGTGCCGGAGAACCTGATCGACGGGATCTGGCAGGACCGGCCGGCCGTCGAGGTGCTGCCGGCCCACGTGCATCCGGTTCGCCTGGCAGGCGAGAGCTCCGCCTCGAAACGCAACCGGATCGCCGGGGAGCTCAGCGGCGGATGCTCGGCGGCGGTGATCGCGACCTGCGACAACACGGCGTGGTTGGTGAACATGCGCGGCGGTGGACTGCCCTTCCTCCCGGCCCCGCCCAGCCGGGCCGTGCTGCACAACGATGCGAGTGTGGACCTGTTCGTGGAACCGGGATCCGTGGACGACCGAGCGCGCGAACAACTGGGCGACGACATCCGGATCCACCCACCGGCGATGTTCGCCGACCACCTCAAGACCTTGGCGGGATCTCGCGCGCTGGTGGACCCCGCGACCACCTCGGTCGCGATCGAATCCCAGCTGCGCGAGGCCGGCGCGCAGGTCGTGCACGGCAGCGATCCGTGCCACCTGGCCAAGGCGGTGAAGAACGAGCAGGAGATCGCTGGGGCGCGCGACGTGCATCGGCGCGACGGTGCGATCTTGGTCCAGCTGTTGCACTGGATCGACACCAACGGCCCGACCGGAAGTGTGGACGAACTCGCCGTCGCCCAGCGGTATCGCGAACTGCACGAGGCCGACGAACGCTACTGGGGACTGGGCTTTCCGGTGGCGGCCTGCGTCGGGGCGCACTCGTCGTACCCGCACTACGCACCGACGAGCGAGAGCAACGTCCCGCTGGAACCGGGCGAGGTGTTCCTGATCGACGGCGGCGCCCAGTACCACGACGGAACAACCGACATCACCCGCACGGTGCCGATCGGCACGCCTCGCCCGGAGCACGTCCACGCGCACACGCTCGCCCTCAAGGCCCACATCGCGCACGCCGTGCTGCACTTCCCGCCCGGAATCGGCGCGATGCACATCGACGCCGTAGCCCGCCAGCACTTCTGGCGTGCGGGCCTCGACTACGGCCCCGGCACGGCGCACCTGATCGGCTCCTTCCTGAAGGTGCACGAGGGTCCGATGTACATGCACTGGAAGCGGGGCAACGAGGTTCCGCTGCTGCCCGGAATGATCATCGAGCACGAACCCGGCTACTACCGCCCCGACGAGTTCGGCGTGCGGGTGGAGAACACCTTCCTCATCGGGGAACCGGTCGTGCCGCCGGGAGGCGAGCTCCCGATGTGCGGGTTCGAAGTGATCTCGCTCGCCCCCATCGACCGGCGGCTGATCGACCTCGACGCCCTCTCCGACGAGGAGATCCACTGGATCGACGAGTACCACGAGAGGGTCGAGGACGAACTCCGGAACCTGCTGGCACCGGAAGTCTCCTCTTGGCTGCACGAGATGACGCGCCCGCTGCGACCCGCGGCGTCCTCCTGATCCAGCTGGTACCTCGTTGCGCGCTCCACCTAGGAAGGAGACACCTGTGACAGGACGGCCGAAGCTGATCAGCACCGTCGACTACCACACCGCCGGCGAGCCTTTCCGGATCGTGCTGGGCGGCGTCCAGCCCCCTCGGGGCTCGACCATCCTCGACAAGCGGGACGACGCGATCGCTCGTCTCGACGATGCGCGGGCGATGCTCACCCTCGAACCGCGCGGCCACGCCGACATGTACGGCTGCTTCGTCACCGAGCCCGACGACGACGGTGCGGACCTCGGCCTGATCTTCTTCCACCGCGAAGGCTTCAGCACCGCCTGCGGCCACGGTTCCATCGCAGCCGCTACTTGGGCCTACACCACGGGGTACGTCACCCCACGCGAAGGGAACAAGATCGTCCTCGACGTCCCTTCCGGGCGCGTGACCTGCCACATCCAAGACGACGGCGGCCACCCGTCCGTGCGCTTCGTCAACATCGCCTCCTACGCCCACTCCCTGAACGTCGAAGTGCCCACGTCCCGGGGAACCGCCCGAGCCGACATCGCCTACGGCGGCGCCTTCTACGCCGTGGTCGAATCAGGTCGGCTCGGCCTGCCGGTCACCCCCTCGAACCTGCCCCGGCTCATCGCGCTGAGCGCCGAGATCAAGGCGGAGATCCTCGCTCGCCACGACCTGACCAACGCCGAGGACGAGCGGATCAACAGCCTCTACGGCGTGATCTTCTACGATCGCCTCTCCAGCGCGGAGGGTCGCATCGAGGAACGCAACGTGACCGTCTTCGCAGACGGCCAGGTCGACCGCTCACCGTGCGGCAGCGGCACCTGCGCCCGCCTCGCCGACCTGGCTGCGCGCGACGAACTCGACGTCACCGGGGAACTCGTGAACCACAGCATCATCGACACCACCTTCATCGGCCGGATCGTCGGCACCACCTCGGTGCGGGGACAGCCTGCGATCATCCCCGCAGTGGAAGGCACCGCCTACCTGACCGGGTACAACACCCTCGTGGTGGATCCGAACGACGACCTTTCCCGGGGGTTCCTGCTGCCCGTCGTGGAAAAGCCCTGAGCGGCGGACAGGTCCACAACGGATGGAGGCCGACGATTCGGCAGCGCCTTCTGCGTTCACCTCCTCGGGAGAGCTCTCGTTCGCGCGAGTCGCTCCCGGTACAAGTTGGTTGTCGTGAGGGAGAAGTTTCGCCGGTTGTTCCGCTACCGGACTCATTGGACCTGCACCCTTCCTGCACATGAAACCAATCCGTGCAGCAGCCGGGACCGGTCTTGTGCTGCTGCTCTTCGCACTGGGCTTCGGTGCGCAGCCCGCACATGCGCATGTGTCGCCGCAGCACGCCGAACTCGTCGTCGCCACCAAGGACGACGTCACCAGCGGGCGGCTGATCGTCCATCGCGACGTGGTGTCGCCCGAGAACGCGGGGGCTTGGGCAGCGCGCCTGCTGTCCTCCTCCTGCCCGGCCACCGGCTCCGGTGTTGCGGGCGACGGCGGCGGAGTTCCCGGTGGTGTGGTGGTCGAACTGGCGTGGGGCTGTCATGTCGACGAGCTCGACCTGACCTCGATGCTTCAGGAGGGGGACTGACCCAGGCCGTCGTCGAGTTCGACGGCAACACGGTCGATGCGACCGCGGAAACCCCGGTCGTCGATGCGTCGGGCGCCCATCCCCCACCTTCAAGCCTCGCCTTCCCGTGGCTCACCGCGGCGCTTGGCATCGCCCTCGCCGTCGTCGCGCTGCAGGTCATCCGCTGGGTGCTCCGCCGCCGCTCGCAGCCCGAGCAGCCGCTGGCGCGCGGCCCGATTCGACGCCGCAAGCGGCTGGTGGCGGCCGGTGCCGCCGTGTCGGCGGCGCTGGTGCCGGCCGCTGCCGGCACATCGTTCGCCGCTGACACGGCGGTGACCGCCGATCCGGTGCCGGTGCAGGGCACGGTCTTCGAGGATGTCAACCGAAATGCTGCGCGGGACCCGGGCGAGGCCCCCATGTCCGGCGTCGATGTCACCGACGGTGCCGTCTGGACGACCACCGGCGCCGACGGCTCGTACACCCTGTGGATGGACCCGACCCGACGGGAGACCGATCTCGTCAGCATCGTTTCCCCCAACGGCTTCACCCCAGCGCTGCGCGAGGACTACGTCCCGCAGTTCTTCCACGAGGTGCCCGACGGTGCCGGCCCGCACACCGGCATCGACTTCGCCCTCGTGCCGGACGAGAACGCCGCCAACCCCACCGAGAAATGGGTGATGGACTCCGACATCGAGGTCTCCAACACCAGGGACGAGGCGGCGCGCTCGACGCTGCCGCAGTGGACCGGTCAGGTCGAGGCGATGTCCGAGGTCGACGGTGCGACGATGGCCATCGCGACCGGCGACCTGACGGTCACCGACTACGCCGCGGAGCCACGTCGCCAGGGTGGCTACGACATCCTGCGGAAGGGCCTCACCGACGGAAAGCTCGGCATGCCCTTCTACCCGACGATCGGCAACCACGACGTCGGCGGCACCGCAACCTCCCAGGGCTACGGCGGCAGCCTGGAGTACTACCGCCGGAACATGGGCCCCGAGTGGTACAGCTTCGACCGCAACGGCCGCCACATCGTCGTCCTGGAGGACAACTACGACTCCAGCGGCCTGAAACCGCAGCTGGATTGGCTGCGAGAAGACCTCAAGCGCCACGCGGCCGGCAAGCAGGTGCTCGTCTTCGCTCACCGGTCGCTGTTCACGGTGTGGGGACCAGGCGCGGGCATGCAGCCGACCATCGACGAACTCGCCAAGTACGACGTGCGGATGTTCGCCGCCGGTCACAACCAGCAAGCTGAGTACCGCCGTGGAGCCTTCGACCGCTCGGTCGAGGTCAACAACCAGGGCACCTACGGCATCGACGGCGCCCGCCCGGACTACAAGATCCTCGACTTCGAGTCCATCACCGACGACCCGCGCACCCCTCGCAACGAAGACATCGGCTACGTCATGGGGACGCACCGCCAGTTCGACATCAATGATGATGCCGCGCTCGTCAGTCCCGCCCAGGGCAGCGTCCACGCCGCCGGCGGGAAGATCCGGGTCGAGCTCTACGCCGAGGACAACGGCCGCACTCCGGCCGCGGCAACCCTCACCATCCGCGATGACCGCGGCAGAACGGTGCGGCGGCAAAGCGGGCTGAAGTTCGGCCTTGACAACAAGCGGACAGGCATCCAGAACTGCTACACGCCGCCCGGTGGCACCCCGGAGCCTTGTCCGGACGCTCGGATCTCCTGGACCCGGGTCAGCGACCACCTCGACGATCTGCGGCCGGGAACGTACACGGCGGAGATGACCGCAGTGGACACCAAGGGCCAGGCCTGGCCCACCATCAAGAACACGTTCACGGTGGTGCCGGAAGACGAGCCGGCGAAGCCGAAGAGCGGCCAGGACTGGACCCGTCAGGGGCGCGACGAGGCGGGGCGCTCCGCGAGCGCGGACGATCCGGGCGCCGAGCTCGACCTGCGCTGGGCCGCCAACACCGGTGAGCAGTTCAACCTCGACGGATCGGTGATCGCCGACGGCAAGGTGATCGTCTCCTCACGGGCGTTCGACTCCCCGCACAGCATGATGCTCGCCTACGACCTCACCTCCGGCCGCGAAATCTGGCGCACCTACCTGGACGGCGACGCCGAGTCGGCGCCCACCCTGCACGACGGCAAGGTCTACCTGACCACCGCCGTCGGCCGGATCTACGCCCTCGACACCAAGGACGGCCACGTCGTCTGGCAGACGATCGAGAACGAGGAGCGGCACGGCGACACCGTGCGCCGCTACGGCCGCGCCGGCGGCCCGGTCAGCGTTTTCGACCTGCAGGGCGAGAACCGCACCGTCGCTGTCTACCAGAACTGGAACAAGATCCAGTGCCGCGACGCTCGCAGCGGTGACCTGCTGGGCGGCTTCAACGGAGCGACCAGCTGGGGCCAGTTCCACAGCACTGCCGTCCGCCAGCCCGGCTCCAACACCGCCTACCTGCACACCGACTCCAGCAGCACGCTGGTCGCCATGGACCTCGCCAGCTGCAGCCAGCTCTGGGTCCAGAACACCCAGGGCGGCATCGACAGCCACTCCTCCCCCGCCCTCACCGATCCGGCCGGAGGAGACCCGAAGCTGGTGACGATGACCGCGAGCGGTGCCCGCGGGCACGATCTCAAGACCGGTGCGGTCCTGTGGCAGTCCCCGGTGGGCGGCGCCAGCACCTGCGAACCCGGCCCCGCTCCGCTGACCAGTCCCGCCGTCTGGGGCGACATCGCCTACATCGCGAGCCGTGACGGTGTCATCCGCGCCTACGACACCAGCGCGGCCGAACCCGGCAAGCCGCTGTGGGAGACCCCAGTCGGCTATCTGCCTGGGGAAAGCCCCCTGGACGACGAATGGCGGGTGGCGAAGGGGTGCACCGAGGGGCCCGGTTCTCCTGCCATGCACGCCGTGGTCACCGAGAACCTGCTGTACGCGGGCACCTGGGACGGACGCCTGGTCGTCCTGGACCGCGCCACCGGCAAGCAGCTGACCGAGTACAACCTCGGCGGCGGCGTGGCTTCGGCGTTGTCCATCAGCGGCGACTGGGTGTTCGCCCTCACCGACGACGGCACGATCCACGCCCTGGCGGCCCGGCACCCGGCTGGTAGCGGTCACGGCAGCTGACAGGTCAACCGGTACACCACTCCCGCCCTGCGGGCTGCTCGCAGTGGAGCAGCCCGCAGGGCACTCCTGATCGGAATACTGCCGTGCACTTCCTCGACCTCGCCTGTTCCAAGGCGGTTCGCCTCCTGCTGGCCGGCGCGTTCGCATCATGGGCGCTGCTCGGCCTCGCCGGTTCGGCGGACGCCCACCCCTTTGGCACCCCTCCGGTCGCCAGGATCGCCGCCGACGGCAACGCGGTCGATGTCATCTGGTCAGCCGCGAACGACGACTTGGCCGTACTCCGCGAAACGGCGGACGCGGCCAACACGTCCGAGGCGCAGTACCTGGGCTCGCACATCCAGCCGAGCCAGGACGGCCGGCCCTGCCCGCTGGACCACGCGGACACCACGCGCCTCGCCCAGGACGGCGCCCGCCTCCGCTACCGCTGCCAGAATCCGGTGGCCGCGGTCGACTTGACGATCACGGTGCTGAACGACGTCGCCCCGGAGTACCGCACGATCTCCGTCACCGAGTCGGGCGGCGGAGGCCTGCACACCGCCGGTGAACCGACCCGCGCACTCGCGCTCGGCCCGCGCGGCGGCAGCGACACGAGCGCGGCAGCAGGACCGCGGGAGCCGTTCAAGATCTGGACCACGGACCTTTCCGGACTGCTGGAACACCACGTCGTACTGCCCTTGGCGCTCCTCGTCTCAGCCGCAGCGGGAGCTTTTCACGCATGCGCTCCAGGACATGGGAAAACGCTCGCCGCGGGCTTTCTCGTGGGCGGCCGGGGACGGGCGCGGGATGCAGTATGGCTGGGCATCATCGTCGCCTCGATGCACACAGCGTCCGTCGCCACGCTCGCTGTCGGATGGTGGCTCGCCAGCGAGAACGCCCCGGACATCACGGCGCTGACGGGCTGGCTGCAGCTGATCGCGGCCCTCGTCGTGGTGGGCGTCGGGGTGGGATTGCTCCGGCACCACCTGAGCGACCGTGGCCACCCGCATGGACATGGACATGGACACGGCCACGGCCACTCCCATCCGCTCCCCGGCGAATCCCTGCTCACTTGGCGCGGCATCGTGCTGCTCGGCACCTCCGGAGGCCTGCTCCCCTCGCCATCGGCGTTCCTCGTCCTGCTCAGCGGACTGCTCACCGGCAGGGTCGGCACTGCGGTGCTGATGGTCGCCGCGTTCGGACTCGGCATGGCGTTGACCCTGACCGCTGCCGGGCTCGTCGTGCTCCGGGGTCGCGACGAACTGCTGACCCGCGCCGCCGACTCGCCGACGCTACGCGCTTGGACCCGGCGGGCGCCCATCGTCGCCGCCTCGGCCGTAGTGCTCGGTGGTGGTCTGGCTTCCGTGCTCGCCGCAGGACGCGTCCTGGTCCCCTAGCACTTCGGCGATGAACCGACCGCGAGCGCGGTCACGAGCCGGTCAGCGCTCCCCGTCCCATGGATCAGCTGTGTCCCTCCTGATGTAGGACCAACACGCTGCGGAGCGACAAAACCGACGCCGAATGTCCGCCGATTCGGCCTGAGAGCACAAAGAACTCCGCCGACCCGGTATCTCGGGACGACGGAGCTTCGGAACGGTGTCAGGCGGTTTCGCGACTGGCGCGGAGGTAGTTCGTCACGAGCCCTTCGAGATCGGGCGGCTGCGCCTCCCAGCCCGGCGCGAGCGAGCCAGGGGCCCGGACCAGCATGCGCTGCTGCCGCCCGGCCCGGCTCGTGCGGATCACCGTGCCGGTGATCGAGGTTCCGTCGTCGACGGGGCCGACGATGTCGCTGTGCTCATCGAGGAGCCCTTCGATGTCGCCGTCCAGCAGTACGCGCCCCTCGTGCAGCAGCAAGAGGTGATCGCAGACGCCCCGCAGGTCCGCCAGCAGATGCGAAGACAGCACGACCGTCATCCCGCGATCGGCGACGTCCGTCATCACCAGCCGGAGGACGTCCTCGCGGGCCAGCACGTCGAGGTCCGCCAGCGGCTCGTCGAGCAGCAGCAGCTTCGGCAGCCGTCCCAGGCTGAGCGCGAGCGCGAGCTGCGTGCGCGTTCCCTGGGACAACGAGCCGACGCGGGCGTCGCGGTCCAGTTCGGTGGCCGCCAGCGCTTCCTCCACGCGGTCGCGCGACCACCGCTGGTTCATGGCGCCGACCGCCCGGAGCATCTCCCTGACGGTGAAGTCCTTGTACAGCGGGCGATGCTGCGGCATATACGCCGCCTCCGGGTGCGAACGGCCGCGCACCTCGTCCCCGAACACCCGGACCGTCCCGGCCGAGGGCCGCACCAGCCCGGCGGCCAGCGCGAGGAGCGTGCTCTTGCCCGCGCGGTTCGAGCCGACCAGCCCGACCACCTTGCCCTCGGGCAAATCGACCGCGCATTCCTGGAGCGCCCGGCGACCGCCGTAGTTCTTGGACAGTCCAATGGTGCTCAGCGCGATCATGATGCGTGGGGTCCTCCAGGGTGAAAGTGCTCGTCTCGGACGGCCGCGTACAGCGCGTCGACCTCGTCGATCACGAGGCCGCCGCTCTTGGCGCGGCTCATCCAGTCTGCCAGTTCGCGCCGCAGCGGGGCCTCGGCGGAGGTTTGGTCGCTCGCCAGCGAACGCGTCACGAAGGTGCCGACCCCTCGCCGGGCCTCGACCAGCGATTCGCGCTCGAGTTCGCGGTACGCCTTGAGCACCGTGTTCGGATTGACCGCCGTCGCCTCCACCACCTCACGCGCAGTGGGCAGCCGATCACCGGGCCCGAGCAGGCCCAGCCGCATGGCCTGTTTGACCTGCTGGATGATCTGGACGTAGGTGGTGACCCCGGAACGACGGTCGATCCGGAACTCGATCATACGGCTCAGCATAAACGCCGCGGCTTCCCCGAGCGCGTGACCAGGGAGAGCCGGCTCGATGCTGTCGCCGCAACGTCCACGCTGTTCCCGCCGGCAGAAGCACCGCGACGACGCCGAACACGGCGAACTCGGCGAGCCGCAGGCCCTGGGCCGCCGAGGTGGAGGGCGGGTAGCGCGGCACCACCCGAGTAGGGCGTCGCGCGGGAAGTGATCATCCGGTCGGCGATCGCTGGGCACCCACTGGGTTCCGGAAGAATGCAGGCATGGTTGAGCAGAGCATCTGGATGCAGAAGGTCACCGCCGACCCCGGGCACTCCACCTGGTACGTCGAACGCTTCCGTTCCATGGCTCGCGCCGGCGACGACCTCGCCGGGGAAGCCCGCCTCGTGGACGCCCTGGTGCCGCGCCGCGCCCGCATCCTCGACGCCGGCTGCGGTCCCGGCCGAGTCGGCGGTCTGTTGGCCGAAGCCGGCCACGACGTCGTCGGCATCGACGTCGACCCGGTCCTGATCGAGGCCGCCGAGCAAGACCACCCGGGGCCGCTCTGGATGGTCGGCGACCTGGCCGAACTCGACCTTCCCGCCCGGGGCACCACCGCACCGTTCGACGCGATCGTCTGCGCCGGGAACGTGATGACCTTCCTCGCACCGACCACGCGCGGTGCTGTGCTGAAACGGCTCCGTGCGCACCTCGCGCCGGGCGGCCGGGTCGCGATCGGCTTCGGCGCCGACCGCGGCTACGAGTTCACCGACTTCTTCGAGGACGTGGCGGCAGCAGCACTCGAGCCCGACCTGCTGCTGTCCACTTGGGACCTGCGTCCGTTCTCCGACGATTCGAGCTTCCTCGTGGCCCTCCTCCGCGGACGATGAGCGCCGGACCAGCCGACCACGCCCGCAGGAGAACGAAGCGGAGGGGCGTAGTTCGGCCGCGCCGATGAACCGAAAGAGCCGGCTGCAAGCCGACTACGACCGCGCATCGCGTGTGATCGCCGACATCGGCGCCGCCACCACACCCAAGGCGGACAACGAGGTCGGCACGTGAGAATCACTGCCGCCCAACGTCTCCAGAACGAGAATCGGATCCGCGCCGCCATCGACCGACTCTTGCGCGGCGAGATCCCATCCGGCGGGCGCTGCGATGCCAAGACCCTTGCCGTAGAAGCCGGTGTCGATCGCACCGCCTTCTACGGCGCTCGCCCCTACGCCCACCTTGGGGTAGGATTCGAGCAACGCCTGCGCGCGGTCCAGTAGACCGGCGACATCCCGGACCCCCGCGACGCGCAGATCTTGCGACTCAAAGCCGACAACCGCGCAGTCAGCGAGCGGCTCGCCGAGGCCACCGGCACGATCGACGAAATCACCGACTTCCGCGCGCCTGGCCGCCCAGCACGAGGAAATCACCCGCCTGCGTCAGGCGGCTGACGAGGGCGCCAGAACGTCGATCACACGCCTCCCACGGCGCAACGCGGTCATCGGCCCCTGCTGAAACGGGGCGCCGACAACCGAAACCACAAGTACAACGGGCAGATCCATCCCCACCAACAGAATCGAGCCGACAATGACATGGTCGATACCACGAATCACCACCGGCGCTGAACGCCGTTTGCTCGAGAGCACGCTCGACCGCAACCGGGCCGAGTTGATCAACACGGTGCGCGGTCTGCCCGAAGCAGAGGCCCGCTGCCGCCTCGTTGCGTCGCCGACCACGCCGATCGGATTGCTCAAGCACGCCGCAGTCGCCGAACGGATCTGGTTCCAGCACGTCCTGGCGCGCCTGCCCAAGAGCGAATGCGACGGCGGCACGACGGCGGGCGACGCCAGTTTCATCGTCGACGACAACGAGACCCTGGCCGACGTGATCGCCGAATTCGAGCGCGCCAGCGAGCGCTCGCGCGTGATCGCCGCCGACTTCGACCTCGACGACACCACAACGCACCCCGACCTCGGCGACGTCAACCTTCGGTTCATCTACCTGCTCATCATCGAGGACTTCGCGCGTCACGCCGGCCACGGCGACATCCTCCGCGAGCAGATCAAGCATCCCGCCGCACCCACCACCGACGTTTCAGAACAGCCATAGTGGGGTGATCTATGCCACGCCATCGAGGCGGAGAACAAACACACGCGCTCCTTTCCGTCGCATATGAGCTTCACCGGCAAGCCCCTCAGCCACGCCGCGCCGTCGACAAAGGACACCCGGTCACCCGAGCGGGAGGCAAGCGGCCAACCCCACGAGGACAGCTGAGTCACCCGATATGCGGTGCGGGGCCCGGCCTTCAAGAAGGCCAGGCCCCGCTCCATCCCGCGATGCGACCGGCAGACGACCACTACACCTGAGGCGCCTCTCGGATATCCAGGCCCCTCAGACGCAAAGCTTCCAGTCGCCGTTCTCCTTGACCAGCTTCAGGTCTGAGCTTTCCGGCGGCTGCCCGGGAAAAGCCGACTCGACGGTGGCACTGCCGGAGTCCCCGTTCTCCTGGACGCTCTTCACCGAGACCTGAACCGCCTTGAGCTGCTCCAGGTCCTCTGGCTTCGCTGTCTTGAGGAACTCTTCCTTCACCTGCTGCAGCTGTTCGATCTGCGGCATGGCCTGCTCGCACACGATGGGCCGGTAATCATCCGCCGTGACGCTTCGAGGGTCCTTGGTCTCCTTCATCGAAAGCGCCACGTAGTCTTCGGCGGCCGATTGCGCCGAACCACCTCCGAAGACCATGAGGCCAACGCCGGCGCCGCCGGCCAGAACCACGACCGCCGCAGCAACGCCGACGATCAGCCCGGTCTTCCTCTTTCCCGCTGCGGGGGTCGCATCAGATTCTTCCGGCTGCTCGTGGGCTGGTGGCTCGACCTCCTCAGCCTCGGCGAACACCGGGTGATCATCCGAGGACGCAGAGTTCCCCGAATCCTCGTTCTCCGGCTGCTCATCCAAGCCGCTCTGGTCGGGCTCTTGCCGTCGAGATGTCATACAACCCTTTCTGATGCGATCGTGGAACTACCTCTCCCCTGTGTACGCGACCGCGCCCGCCGGTTCCAACGCTTCATGAGCATCCTCGCGATATCTCGCGAACTAGGGGTGGCCGCCTCGCCCACCGGGACCTACTACCGCCCTTAGGCGCAAGGCGCCACACGCACCTGCGGCAACAGGCGACTGGGCGCCCCGGGGTTGACCGCTCCGCCAGCCTCCGCCAGACTCATAAATACATAGTGATGCGTGCATATGTGATTCGATCCTGGAGGTAGGCGATGAGCCGTGGGCATGGCCACGGGCACGGAATTGCCGCAGCACGGGCGGGCGCCCGTCACCTGCCACGATTGCGATCGGCCCTGGCACTGACCGCCACCTACCTCATCGTCGAGGTGGTCGGCTCACCTCGACGCGGAAGCGCCGCGAACGGACCTCGCCAAGACCCCGGGCGTGCAGGACGTCCGCGACCTGCACGTCTGGACCCTCACGTCCGAGATGGACGTGGCGTCGGTCCACCTGGCGTGCACCGGGGAAGCGATCACCACGCCGTGCTCGACCGCGCCCAGAACCTGCTTCGCCAGGACTACCGGGATCCGCACCCGACCATCCAGATCGAACCGACCGATCACCGCGGCTGCCCGGAAGCCGATTGGTGATCGGCAAGAAACGGAGAACGCAGCATGCCCGCCCTTGCTCTGACCCTGTACCTGCTCGGACTCGTGGCGACCTTCGGGATACGCACGTGGCTGCAGGTACGTCGCACCGGGGATAGCGGCTTCCGCCGCCCCGCAGCTCGCATCGGATCCGCGACCTGGTGGGGAACGGTGCTGTTCGCGGCGGCACTCGTGCTCGGCGCGGCTGCCCCAGCACTCGCGGTCGCCGGCATCCTCGATCCGTTGACGATCCTGCGCGACCCGGTCATCGAACTGCTTGGGCTCGTGGTCGCGGTCGTCGGGTTCCTCGGTGTCATCGCCGCCCAGACGGGAATGGGGTCCTCGTGGCGGGTCGGCGTGGACAACACCGAACGCACCGCTCTGGTTACCGGCGGCGCCTTCAGCCTCGTGCGCAACCCCATCTTCACCGCGATGATCGCCGCCTTCGCCGGGCTGAGCCTGATGACCCCGACCTGGCTGCAGCTGCTGGGATTCATCAGCCTGGTGGCCGCGATCGAGATCCAGGTCCGGGCGGTCGAAGAGCCTTACCTGGCTCGCGTCCACGGAGCCGCGTACACCGGCTATGCCGCCCGGGTCGGTAGATTCCTCCCCGGAATCGGCCGCGGCAAGGCCACCAACGCCCAGCAGGTGACATCGAACCTCGAATGACCGCGTTCGGGCATTACGGCCGGGCGCCGTTGTTCTGCAGCCACCTCAAAGGGTTCATCTTCCGGCTGTCGGCGTCCCACACCTCGAAGTGCAGGTGCGGGCCCGTCGACTGCCCCCGGTTGCCGACCTCGGCGATGACATCGCCCGCTTCGACGCACTCCCCTTCGGTCACCAGGGCTCGGTTGATATGCCCGTAAACCGTGATCGTGCCGTCCTCGTGCCGCACCCGAACCCACAGCCCGAACCCGCTGGCCTGCGTGGTGCCCCAGCGAGCGCCCGGCTTCGACGTGATCCGCCCTTCAACCGGCCACACCACGCGCTTGCGTTGCGCCTCGCGCTCCGCCGCCTCCCGCTGCCGGGCCGCTTCGGCCGCCCGCCTCCGCACGCTGCTCCCCCATGCGCACGCTCTTGTTCAGGTCGTCGAGTTCGTCTTGGCCGGCGCCTCCCTGCGCCCATCACCTAGCGACCCACAGTCGAAGCACACGGCGCCCGACAACCACGACTCACTCGAACAGCCCCCGAACCGTCACCGACAGCAACCCGCAGAAGGTCGCGGCAAGGTTACGACATCGATCCGGCCATGTCTACGATGCCTCTTAGTACGATGATCCATCGCTATCAAAATTCCACTATGGACTACTGGCGAGGCTGGACAACGTCGACCAACCGATTGGCCAGGCAACCAGTATTTCCGAGCGCGCTGTCGATCCTCGGCGTCCGACGGTCTTCTCGTGACCACACCCGCCAAACGGGGCATAACGAACATCCCGGACTCGATGGGCTACTCTACTACCCAGCTTAGTTAGATACGACCACAGGCAGTGCCGCGATGAGAGCTGACCGGAACCCGAACGCTCCCACGCCCGCACCCGTCCGGCTGGACACCTCTTCCGCCGGGGCGCGATCGAGGCACACGCCCGACCGCCGAAAGGTAGGTAATGAGCAGGAACCTCCAGCTGACCCTCGTTGTCATCGGGGTGGCCGCCGTGGTGATCTTCACGTTGCTGGTCGTGAACCGGCCCACTCCCCCTGCGGAATCCTCACCGCCGGTCGCCGGCGCGGTGCCCGCGGAAGTGCTGGTCCACCCGGACAGCCATCACCTCTCCACGTCCGCCGACGGGAAAGTCACGCTGGTCGAATTCCTCGACTTCGAGTGCGAGGCGTGCGGTGCGGCATACCCGGCGCTGGAGCAGCTTCGACAGGACTACGGGGGGCGAATCAACTACGTCGTCCGATACTTCCCGGTCCCCAGCCACCGCAACGCCGAGCTCGCGGCCCGCGCCGCTGAGTCCGCCGCCGTCCAAGGCGAGTTCGAGCCGATGTACCAGGCCCTCTTCGAGAACCAACGGCTGTGGGGCGAGAAGCAGGAGTCCCAGGAAGAACTCTTCTTGGACTACGCGCGCAACATCGGCCTGGACATGGACCGGTTCCGCGCCGACCTGAACAATCCGGCCACAGCCGAACGCGTCCGGAAGGACCAACTCGACGGGCTCGCCGCCGGAGTGGAAGGCACGCCGACCTTCTTCCTCAACGGCGAGCAGTTCACCCCGAACTCCTACCAGGAACTCACGAACGCCATCGATGCCGAGCTGGCGGAGTAAAGGACTTCACCAGGGATCCCCCCTGGACGGCCATCCTCTTCGTCCAACAAGGATGGGGAAGATGGCCGTCCCGGGACGTGGCCACCACCTGTGCGCCGGCGGCCGAAGTCGCTGGAGCCGACGCCGGCACGACAGATCTACTCTGCGAGCTTGGCACTGTCCCGCTCGGGATGCACCGTCAGCGCGATGATCAGGCCGCCGACCATCGCGCTGAACCCGAAGACCTGGAAGGCCAGTGCGTACCCGGCGGCAGGCGTGTTGGCCGCCCCGACGAGCATTCCGGTCAGAGCAGGTCCCACCAACCCTCCGGTCGTGAACAGGGCGTTGAAAACACCAAGAGTGCTCGCTTGCTGCCGCACCGGCGCCAGCTGCGATATCGCAGCCGCCATCAGCGGGTAGGAGACCGACACGACACCATAACCGAGGACGACCGCAGCCACAGCCAGCATCCGATTGTCGACGTACGGCGTGACAGCGAAGAAGATCCCGCCGACCACCAGCGCTCCCGCAGCCACGAACCCCCGCATGACCCTCGATTTGGATCCTCGAGCCAAGCGACGATCGGTGTACCAGCTGACCAGGATGAGGATCACAATTCCTGCGATGCTCGGCAGTCCGAACATGAATCCGGATTGAACTCGGCTGAATCCCAGTGCTACCTCGAAATACGACGGCAGCCAGGTGAGCACGACGGCCACCACCGCGTACAACGTGAACAGACCGACCGTACCCCCCAGGAAGGTCGGGGTGAGCGCGATTCGCCGGAACGGCACGCGACGACCGTCGGCCTCGCCGTCCGCGGATTCGACGTTCGATGCCGCGTATGGTCCTTCTTCTCTGCTGATCAGGAGCCAAGCCGCGCACCACACGACGCCGACCAGCGCCATGGCCATGAACGCCGCCCGCCACCCGTAGGCCGCAACGATCAGTGCCAGGACTGGAGCGACCGCGATCTTCGCGATCGATGCGCCGGACGCGAGCCACGCGGCGGGCAGGGCTCTCTTCTCCTTGGGAAACCACTGAAAAGCGGCCACCGATGTCATAGCTCCGGCCGGCCCCTCCGCCGCCCCCAGGGCGATGCGGCTGACCAGCAGCGCCGTTGCGGTTGCGGACACCAGAACCGGAACCTGCGTGACCGACCACAGCAAGGCGAGCGTCAGCAACACCCACTTCGCCTTCATTCGGTCAGCGATAAAGGCTACGACGAGCCCGGTGATGCCGAACAGGAAGAAGAACGCGCTACCGATGAAGCCGATTTGAGCCGGCGTTAGTCCGAGTTCCTCCCGCAATGGCTGCGCAGCTATGGCGAACAACGTCTTGTCAGCCCAGTTGATGATCATCAACCCGACGAGCATGCCGGTGATGACCCATGCCATCGCCGGCCGGGTGGCGGTTGAGGCCCCGGCAGCCGTTGTGCGAGCCTCGCGCAACTTCCTCATCGACATGCGGATGTCCCTTCAACAGAGCCGCGCTCGAACGCAGCTGTCACGCGGAAATGGAACAGGTGACGGTAGTTCCGGACGCTGGATGGGACCGGGGAGCCGAGATGACCAACACGCCCAGCTGCGCGTCGATGCGGCCTGGCCTTCCACCCCTGCACCCGCAAAGCCCCTGGCAGGTCGGCACGAACGAGACCTGCTCCACAATGGACTTCTTCTGCGGGTGGTGAAGCCGAGTTCTGGCGCCCAAGCCGGTTGCCGGCTCGGTCACGGCTTCCTGGACCTCTATCGAATCTTTCACCGGTCCGCAGCATCTACCGCGGACAGGATTTCTCCCCACATGTCAACGAAAACCAGCCGAATGGAGACCAACTCAACGAAGTCGTCCACATAGGTCGGTCAGTCGACGGTGACCGGCAGGTACAGCAACGCCGAGGTCAGGTCGATCAGGCGGGAGCGCAGCTCGGGGCGTTCGGCGAGCCTGCGGATGCGGGCGAGGCTGTTCACGACGGCGAACACGGTGTCGATGATCATCTTCGTGACCGGCGCCGAGAGGTTCGGCTGGACCTCGGTGAGCAGTTTCGCCCAGACCGCGAAGTAGTCGCGCTGCGCCCGGTAGGAGGCGAGCCGTTCCTTGTCCGGCAGTTCCTCGCGCTCGCTGACCAGGATTCCGATCAACCTGCTGTGCTCCAGCGCGAAGTCGATGTGCGAGCGCAGGAGCAGGTCGAGGGTCTCCCGTGGGGTGCTGCCGTCGGCGAGAGCGCGGGCCATCCCGCCGTGCATTCGCTCGCTGCCCCGCATCAGGGCGGCGCTGAGCAGGTCGTTCTTGCTGGGGAAGTGCTTGTAGACCGTCGAGCCGGCGATTCCGGCTGCGGCTCCGATGTCAGCCATGTTGACCGACTGGAAGCCGCGCTCGTCGAACAGGCGGGTGGCCTCGGCCAGCAGCAGTTCGCGTCGGGGCAGCCCGACGCCGGCGCCCTGCTCGGCGGGGCGCGCCGGCAGCACGGGTGGGATCTCGGTGGGGAATGCGCATCGCGCGATGGTGAGCGACACCGTGCGGTGAATCCGCTCGAACTCGCGCTTCGAGACGGTGATGCGGTGCATCCCGAAGCTCACGAACACCGCTAGCAGCGCGTATGCGATGACTTCCTGGTCGGGGTGGGCGAGGTCGGGCCGGTCCGCAGCGACCAGGTCGACGAGCCGATCAGCCGTGGCCCGGGTCCGCTTGCGCAGGTCCGCCCGATTGTCGTCGTCGAGGTGGCGGGCTTCTCGCTGCCACAGCGCGGCGAGCCCGCGGCGCTCGATCGCGGCCCTGCCGGCGCGCTGGATGAGATCCTCGATGCCGGCCGAGGATCGGACCATCGCATCCGTTGTCTCGATGCCGTTGAGCACGGCGTGCAGGAGCAGCTCCTCCTTGCCGCGGAAGTGCCGGTAGAGCGCCCCTGCCGTGATCCCGACGGCACCCGCCACATCGGCCAGGGCGACGTTGTGGAAACCCTTCTCCCGGAACAGCGTGGCAGCGGCGAGGACGATCTGCTCCTTGCGGTCCCGGGGACGGCGGGCCGGGCGCGCCCCGCCGCTTTCCGCGCTCGCCACCATCTCTCTCCCAACCCGTGTGCCACAGCCTGCCCAGCATACCCACCGGTCAGGTAGGTGGGCGTGCCCTGATCCGCGCGCTGTCCCGGCGGAGCATGGGCGGTGATGCGGTGCGATCGACCGACATCGGAGTTCTCTTCGACGGTGAACCGGAATTGCGCCGCGGGCGGCCGGGCGGTTCAGAGTCCGAGCGACCTGGCGATGATCGTCTTCATGACCTCGCTCGTGCCGCCGAAGATGCGCGTGACGCGGGTGTCGGCGTAGAGCCGCGCGATCGGGTACTCGAGGACGTAGCCGTAGCCGCCGTGCAGCTGGAGGCACTTGTCGATCACGCGACCCGCGGTCTCGGTGCCGATCAGCTTGATCTTCGCGGCATCCGCGGGGACGAGGGTTCCCGCATCGTCGAGTTCGAGCCCCTTGTCGACGAGCGCTTGTGCGGCCTCGACCTCGGCTGCGCACTCGGCGAGCACGAACTTGGTGTTCTGGAACGACGCGAGAGGCTTGCCGAACACCGTGCGGTCGGTGACGTAGGCGAGCGTGTGCCGCAGCGCGGCGGTCGCCATGCTCGTCGCGTTCACCCCGATCGAGAGCCGCTCCCGGGGCAGGTTCGCCGTCAAGTGGCGGAACGCCTGCCCCTCCTCGCCCAGCAGGTTCGCCGCCGGCACCCGGACGCCGGTGTACGACAGCTCGCAGGTGTCGCTGGCCTTCATCCCGATCTTGTCGAGGGTGCGGCTGACGTCGAAGCCTTCCCGAGTGCGCTCGACAACGATCAGGGAGAGCCCGGCGCGCCGGTCCGTGGGCGTCGGCGGTGAGGTGCGGCAGACGGTGACGATGAGTTCGGACAACGTGGCGCCGGTGATGAAGGTCTTGGCTCCGTCGATGACGTACTCGTCGCCGTCACGACGGGCGACGGTTCGGATCCCGGCCAGGTCGGAGCCGGTGCCCGGCTCGGTCATCGCGATCGAGAGCAGCAGGTCGCCGCTGACGATCCCGGGCAGCCACCGCTTCTTCTGCTCCTCGGTGGCCAGGCGCAACAGGTAGGGCAGGACGATTCCGGTGTTGACGCCGTAGTGGCCCCAGGCCACTCCTGCCCGGGCCATCTCCTCGCTGATGACCGCCTGGTACTTGAAGCTGGTCGGGCCGGGCCCGCCGTACTCCTCCGGGACGTCGAAGCCGAGGACGCCCAGTTCGCCGAGCCGGCGGAAGAAATCCCGGGGGACCGCGCCCGCCTTCTCCCACTCCGCGAAGACGGGCACTACCTCCTTCTCGTTGAACTCCCTGATCACCTTGCGGAACGACTCGTGGCTCTCGTCGTAGACCGTTCGCTCCATGTCTCAACTCCCGATTCGAGGCGAATATATATTTACTTTCATCATCAATGCAGCAGGTGTCAAGTGCTAACGTCTTCATCTATGGGAAAACATAGATTCAACACCGGGGATGCGGCGACGACGCCGAGCGGTCTGCTCGCCGGCATCCGCGTCGTCGAACTCGGCGGGATCGGTCCTGCGCCGTTCGGCGCAATGCTGCTCGCCGACCACGGCGCCGACGTCATCCGACTGGACCCGCCGGCATCCCGCGGCCTGGCCAATCCCGCCACCCTCCTGCGCAACCGCCGATCCGTCGCGGTCGACCTCAAGCGCCCCGAAGGCGTGGCGGTCGCGCTGCGCCTCATCGGCTCCGCCGACGCCGTGGTCGAGGGCTTCCGGCCCGGCGTGGCGGAGCGACTCGGGCTCGGCCCCGACCAGTGCCTGGCGCACAACCCCCGCCTGGTCTACGCCCGCATGACGGGTTGGGGGCAGGACGGGCCGCTCTCCGAAGAAGTCGGGCACGACATCGACTACATCGCCGTCGCGGGCGCACTCGGTGCGATCGGGCCGGCAGGCGGCGACCCGGTCGTCCCGCTCAACCTCATCGCCGACATGGGAGGTGGTGGCATGTTGCTCGCGCTCGGCCTCACATCGGCCCTTCTGAACGCCGCTCGGACCGGCCGCGGCCAGGTCGTCGACGCCGCGATGGTCGATGGCACCGCCCTGCAACTCGGACCGGTCCTCGAACTCATCTCCCGTGGGGCGTGGCGTGAAGAGCGGGGCACGAACCTCCTCGACGGCGGGGCGCCGTACTACCGGACGTACCGCTGCGCCGACGGCGGCCACCTCGCGGTCGGCGCCGTCGAGCCCGAGTTCTACGCCAACCTGCTCGACGTGCTCGGGCTCGCCGAGGACCCGCTCTTCGCGGCGCAGCACGACCGCGCCGCCTGGCCCGCCATGGCCGAACGGATCGCCGCCGTGCTCGCCGCTCGCACCCGTGACGAGTGGACGGCGCGGTTCGCGGGCCGCGGCGCCTGCACCGCCCCGGTCCTGACGCTCACCGAGGCGACATCACACCCGCACAACGCCGCCCGGGGCACCTACATCGACGTCGCCGGTCGCTGCCAGCCCGCTCCCGCACCGCGCTACCGCGACGCGCCCGCACCACCGGTTCGCCCCGCGCCCGGCCTCGGCACCCACACCGCCGAAGTGCTCGCGGAGGTGGGGTACGAACCGGACGAGATCACCCGGCTGCACTCCGGCGAGATCGTCCTGACGACCCCGCCGGAGTGCTGACCGGGACTCACCTCGCGGTACCTGCGAAGGCGGCCAGCCCGATCTCCCGGGCCAGCCGCTCTCGCAGCACCGCCGGTTCCCCGAGTTGCACCTGGGACGACTTGGCGCGCTTGAAGTACAGGTGCGCGTCGTGTTCCCAGGTGAACCCGATACCGCCGTGCACGTGCACGTTCGCGACCGCCGTGTGCCAGTAGGCATCCGATGCGTAGGCCTTGGCCAGCGCCGCGGCGGCGGGCAGCTCGCCGGATGCGTGCTCAGCGGCCCATGCCGCGTGCTGGACGGCCGCCGAAGCCAGCTCGATCTCGATGAACAGGTCGGCCAGTGCGTGCTTGACCGCCTGGAACGAGCCGATGGGCCGGCCGAACTGCACCCGCTCCTTTGCGTAGCCGATGCTCGCCTCCAAGCAGTGCCGCGCGCCCCCGATTTGCTCGGCGGCCAGGGCGACCGCCGCCCGGTCCACGGCCCGAGCGAGCCAGGACGTGGCGGTGCCCTCAACGCCGATGAGCGAGGCCGGGGTGCCGGCCAGCTCGATCCGCGCCTGCGGACGCGTCCTGTCCAATGTGGTCGACCTGGTCCGAGTCACACCGGGCCCGTCGGCCGTCACGGCGAACAGCGACACGCCGTTGTCGGTGCGAGCCGGCACCAGGACGAGGTCGGCGACGTGCCCGTCGAGCACGAACGTCACGACCCCGTCGAGCGCGAAACCCGACCCGCGGCGGCGCGCCTGGATGCGCGCGCCGTCCGGGCCCCAGCCGCCGCGGTCGTCGACGGGGGCGACGGTCGCGATACTGCGCCCCGACGCGATGCCGGGGAGAAGGTTCCGCTTTGCCGCCTCGTCGTCCGAGGCGAGCAGTGCGCCGGCGGCGAGGACGGAGCTGGCGAGGAACGGGGCGGGCAGCAGGGCCCGCCCCATCTCCTCCATGACCAGTGCCAGCTCGACCGCCCCGAGCCCGACTCCGCCGTACTCCTCCGGGATCATCAGCCCCTGCAGGCCGAGCTCGTCAGCCATCCTCGCCCACACCGCGGGGTCGTGGCCGAGGTCGGTCTCCATGATTCGGCGGACCTCGGTGGTCGGGCACGTGTTCTGCAGGAACCGGCGCACGGTGCGCTGCAGCTCCTCCTGCTCGTCGCTGTGCAGCCAGTCCGTGGTCTGGCAACCGGTCGTGGTCATGGCAGCACGAACTCGGCTTCGCCGGTCAGCGCCGGGCTGCCGTTCTGGCGCAGGGCGCGAAGCTCTGCGACGACCCTGGTCCCTCCGCCCGGTTCCGGCGATACCGCGGTGACCTTCGCCGAGCAGTGCAGCTCGTCCCCCGGCCACATCTGCTCGACGAACCGGACCTTGAACCGGCGGATCTCCTCCACCCCCAACCAGTCGGTCACGTAGGTGGCGAGCATCCCGGCCTGGAGCATGCCGACGGAGAACACGCTGGGAAAGCCGCTCTCCCGGGCGTAGATCTCGTCGTGGTGCAGCGGGTGGAAATCGCCCGAGGCGCCCTGGTACTTGACGAAATCGGTACGGGTCAGCGACGGGAAGACCCGCGGCGGCGCTTCCTGGCCGGCCTCGGGCACGACAGTGCTCTGGGCGGTCATGCCTCCTCCTTCGGCGGACGCGCGGTCTCCAGGACCGTGCTGTTCTGCTGGGCGACCAACCGGCCGCTCTCATCCCGGAACTCGGTGACGAGCACGGCGAACTTCATGCTCCCGCCGCGTTTGCCGGGCTTCTCGTACCGGTTGACGATCTTCGTCTCGGCGGTCAGGTTCTGACCGGCCCGCGGCGGCGGGCCGAAGAAGACGTACTCCTCCTCGCCGTGCAGGATCCGCCGCCGGTCGAAGCCCAGCTTGGCGAATCCGGACTGCTCGGCCGGCTCCCAGATCATCCGGGCGCTGGTCAGCATCGTCGGCGGGATCGTCGGGGACGGGCCGTCGTGCGCCGGGTGCTCCGACTTCACCGCGCGGGCGAACTCCGGACCTTGCTCCGATCGATCGGCATCTCGTAGCTCATGCCGCCCCCACTCGCTTGATCCGGTTGCGGTTGACCGGGATCGACTTCGGGAACGAGTCCGCGCCCATCTCCTCCGCCAGCTGCTGCGGTGTCCACTGGAACTCGGCATCGATCGCGTGTCCGTGCGCCCACCCGGTGAGCAGGCCGACGTGCCCGCCGTAGACGGTGAAGGCCTGCCCGGTGAAGGGACAACCCGCGCTGGCCAGGTAGCTGACCAGCGGGGCGATGTGCTTGGGGTGGTAGCGGTCGAACTCGTCCGGGTTCTCAGGCGCGCGCACGGCCTCGCCGAGCCCGGGCGTCGCGATCACCGGGGTGGTGCGTGCGACCGGGCAGATCGCGTTGGCCCGCGCCCCGTAGCGGCCCAACTCGGCCGCCCCGACCACGGCCTGGATCGCCAGCCCCGCCTTGGCGGCGGAGTAGTTCCACTGGCCCGCGTTGCCGTAGACGCCGGAGCCGGAGCTGGTGTTGATCAGCGACCGGTCGGTGGTCTCGCCCTTCTTGCTCTGCGCCCGCCAGTACCGCGCCGCGGGTGAGGCAACCGAGAAGGCGCCCTTGAGGTGCACCGAGGTCACCGTGTCGAACTGGTCCTCGGTCATGTTCCACAGCATCGCGTCGCGGATGACGCCGGCGTTGTTGACGACGACGTGCAGGTCGCCGAACGCGTCCACCGCCGTGGAGATCAGCTCCTCCCCCACCGACATCTCGGCGACGCTGCCCTCGACGGCGACGGCCTTCCCGCCGGCCTGCTCGATCTCTTCGACGACGTCCTTCGCGCCGGTCAGGTCGTTGACGACGACCTTCGCCCCTTCCGCGGCGAACAGCAGCGCGTGCTCGCGGCCGAGGCCACCACCGGCTCCGGTGATCACCGCGACTCGTCCGTCCAGAATTCCCATCAGCTTCCCGCTTTCTTCTCGACCCGTGGTTCTCGGGGCAGGCCCAGCGCCCGCTCCGCGATCGTGTTCTTCTGGATCTCGTCGGTGCCCCCGCCCAGCCGCAGACCCGGCGCCCCGCAGAGCAGCTCCGACCAGGCGTAGGTGCCCCACTCGCCGGTGTCGGCGACCAGCGCGGGGCCGAGCAGTTCGGTGGCGATGTCGCCGGCCTGCTGCAAACCCCTGGTCAGCGTCAGCTTCGCGATCGACCCCTCGGGGCCGGGCACACCGCCGGCCTGCAGACGCGCCGCGGCCCGCTGCGCGCTCAGCGCACGCATCCGGTTGCGCGCGTACAGGTCGACGATCGCGCGGCGGATCGCCGGGTCCTCGTGCCGACCCAGGTGCCTGGCCAGCAGCACCAGGCGACCCGAGTGGTCGAACGCGCCGAACGCCCCCCGCGAGGACGATGCCCGCTCGAATCCCAGCGTTGTCATCGCGACCGACCAGCCCTCGCCCACCTCGCCGAGGCGTAACGAGTCCGGAATCCGGACCCGGTCGAAGAACACCTCGTTGAAGTTCGAGCCGCCCGTCATCTGCCGCAGCGGGCGCACGTCCACACCTGCCGCCTTCAGCGGGACGAGGAACGCGGTCATCGCTTGCTGCCGGGGCAGGTCGGTACTGGTGCGAGCGATCACGACGCCGTAGTCGGCGAACTGCGCTCCCGACGTCCACGCCTTCTGCCCGTCCAGCACCCAGCTCCCACCGTCCGGTGTCGCGCGCAAGGCGATCGACCCGAGGTCGGACCCGGCTCCCGGCTCCGAGAACAGTTGGCAGACCAGCAAGTCGGCCCGCAGGATCCCGCGCAGGAACTTCTCCTTCTGCTCCTGCGTGCCCACCGTGAGCACGACGGGCGCCTCGATGTTCAGGCTGATCGAAGCCACCTCGAGCGGCTCCGGGGTGACGAACCCGCCCTCCAGATCGGCGAACGTGTCCGCGTACTCCTGCGGCAGCGCGCGGCCGCCGTACTCCACCGGCCAGGAGATCGCCCCATAACCCGCGTCGAATTTGCGGCGCTGCCACTCGCGCAACGCCTCGATCCAAGCCCGCTCCTGCTCGGGCGAGCTGTCGCGGAACACCGAGACGCTGTCAGAACCCTTGCCCCACACCGGTTCCTCGCCGACCTGGCGGCGCTCGGCGTGCTCCTGGAGCCAGGCCACCGCCTCTGCCCGGAACTCCTCGAGCGAGGGCGTCATGAGACCTTCTCGTACAGCGTGACCACACCGACCCCGCCCAGCCCGAGGTTGTGCTGCAACGCGAGCGTCACGCCATCGACCTGGCGGTCTTCGGCCTGCCCGCGCAGCTGCCACACCAGCTCGGTGCACTGCGCGAGCCCGGTCGCCCCGAGCGGGTGCCCCTTCGACATCAGCCCGCCCGACGGGTTGACGACCACCCGCCCGCCGTAGGTGTTGTCCCCGTCCTGGACGAACTTCTCCGACTCGCCCTCGTCCACCAACCCGAGGCTCTCGTAGCAGAGCACCTCGTTGACCGTGAAGCAGTCGTGCAGCTCCACGACCTTGATGTCCCGCGGGTCGACGCCCGACTCCTCGTACACCTTCCCGGCCGCTTGCTTGGTCATCACCGCGCCGACCAGCTGGATCATGCTCTTGTCGTCGAACGAAGACGGCAGGTCCGAGGCCATCGCCTGCGCCTTGATCACGACGTCGGTCCGCAACCCGCGCTTTGCGGCGAACTCCGCGCTGCACACGATCGCGGCCGCCGCCCCGCACGTGGGCGGACATGCCTGCAGCCTCGTGACCGGACCGAACAGACTCGGCGACTCCAGCACCTGCTGCTCGGTCACCGGTTCCCGGAACACCGCGTAGGGGTTGCGCGCCGCATGCTGACGAGCCTTCACCGAGATCTTCGCGAACAGCGACGGGTCCACTCCGTACTTGTTCACGTACTCGATCCCCGCGCCGCCGAACAACTGCGCCGCCCGCGGCAACGTGTCGTCGACGCCGTGCAGCTCGTCGAGCAGGTCGCTGAACCGCTCGGTCGGGATCGGCCGGTCGGTCCACTTCGGCTGCAACGCCCCCGGCTGCATCTGCTCGAAGCCGAGCGCGAGCACGCACTCCGCAGCACCGCTGTCCACCGCCTGGCGGGCTGCCCACAGCGCCGTCGATCCGGTGGCGCAGTTGTTGTTCACGTTCACCACCGGAATGCCGGTCATCCCGACCCGGTACAGCGCCGCCTGGCCGCTCGTCGAATCGCCGTACACGTACCCCACGTACGCCTGCTGCACCTGGTCGTAGGACACCCCGGAATCGGCGAGCACCGCGCGCACCGCCCGCTCGCCCATCACGTGGTAGTCGTCGCTCTTCCCGGGCTTGGTGAACGGGATCATCCCGACGCCCGCGACGTGGACCCTGCGCCCCATCGTCCCTCCAAACTTGCCTAACTAAGCGAATGTCAATTTACTTTTAATCCCATCGTCGCACTTGTCAAGCCTCTTGTATTTGAAACCTAGGGATGCAACATTTCACGTACGCCAGCCTTTGACGACGAGGAGCAGCCGATGACGCAGCAGCCGAGGCGACCGGCCTGGACCCTGGAGCATCCCGACGTCGCCTTCGACGCAGTGCTCGCAGGCGCTGCCCGCGCATACCCCGACCGCATCGCCCTGCGCGACGGGGACACCACCCTCACCCACGCCGAGGTGTACGACCGCGCGCGCCGGGTCGCGCAGGGCCTGCGCCGCCACGGCGTCGCGCCCGGCGACGTCGTGGCACTTCACCTGCCCAACACGATCTGGTTCCCCGTCGCCTACTGCGGCGTGCTGCTAGCCGGGGCAGCAGCATGTGCGGTGAACCCGCTGCAGCCCACCGCCGTCCTCGCCGAACAGCTGGCCGGATTCGGAGCGACCGCGGTCGTCACCCACCCCGCGTTCGCCCCCTCTGCCGTCGAAGCCCGCACCCCGGACGTCCGGCTCACGGTGGTCGTCCCGCCGACGCACGCAGCCCCGGCCCCCGACAACGCAGGCCCGCCGGCGGGCACCATCCCCTTCACCGGCCTGCTCGCCAACGAGCCGCTCGACGCCGACCCGCTCGACCCGGATTCCCTGGCCCACCTCCAGCTCACCGGCGGAACCACCGGCCGGTCGAAGGGCGTCCGGATCCTGCACCGCAACCTCGTGGCGAACCTCTTCCTGTCCAGCCACCCCCGGTGCGGCGGAGTGCCCGCGCTCGATACCGCGGGAGGCGTCTACTACGACCCGGTCGCCGGCACCGTGCCGCCGGGATCGGAGCTCGGCCGGGGCGTGGCCCTCGCCGTGGCACCGTTGTTTCACGGCGCGGGCCTCGTCGGACTTCTCGCCGGCACGCTGATGGGATTCACCTGCATCATCGAGGGCCGCTTCGAACCGGAGCTGTTCCTCGAGCACATCGAGAAGTACGGCGTCACGAGGATTTTCGGGGTACCCGCACTGTTCCACGCGTTGCTGTCCAGCCCCGGCATCGCGACGCGCGACCTCTCCAGCGTCGGGTTCATCATGTCCGGCGCAGCCCCGATCGACACCACCACACTGCGGCGGATCGCCGAAGCGTTCCCACGCGCCACGGTCACCGAGGTGTACGGACTCAGCGAAGCGACCACGATCCTCACGATGCAGGACCCCCGCCCCGGAGCAGCCCCCGCACCGGTGGGCAGCGTCGGCATCGCCGCACCCAACACGGTCGTCGAGCTGCGCGACGAGGAGGGCGAACCGGTCCCGGCCGGGCAAGCCGGCGAGATATGGGCCCACGGCCCGCAAATCGCCGACGGCTACCACAACGCCCCGGAGCAGACCGCCGCCCAGTTCGTCGACGGCTGGCTGCGCACGGGCGATCTCGGCAGGTTCGACGACCGCGGCAACCTCCACGTCGTCGGCCGCTGCAAGGACATGATCATCTACAAGGGCTACAACGTGTACCCGGTGCAGTTGGAAGAGATCCTCGGCAGCCACCCCGAGGTCGCCCAGAGCGCCGTCGTCGGCGCGCCGCAGCCCGGCGTGGGAGAGATCCCGATCGCGTTCGTCGTGCCCCGAACCCCGGCCCCCGACCCCGACCTCGCCGAGCGGCTCGCAGCCTTCGTCGCCGAGCGCGTCGCGCCATACCAGCGCATCAGGGAGGTCCGGCTCGTCGACGAACTGCCCCTCACCCCGACCGGCAAGGTCCTCAAGCGCGAGCTGCGGCGACAGCTGGCATGACGGGAGCCCCAAAAGGCACCCGAACGCGAAGCGGCACCGTCGGCACTGGAGCCCGAAAAATTCCAAGGAGCAGGCGACCCGCGAAGCTCTGATGCGGCAGGAAACGGTCAGGCGACGACTTGATTTCCGACTCCAGGCGAAGCCGGAACCGCGTCCGCCCTCCTCCAGGAAGGAAACCCGATCAACTTGAGCATCAAGGGAGCGGCACTGATCGCCGGTGCCTACGAGCACCCACTGCGGGAGATCCCCGACAAGTCGTTGGCCCAGGTCCACGCCGAGGTGGCCCTCGGGGCGGTGGCCGATGCCGGTCTCACCATGGCCGACGTCGACGGGTACTTCTGCGCGGGTGACGCACCCGGCTTCGGTGCGATCTCGATGGCCGACCACCTCGGCCTGCGATTGTCCTACATGGACTCGACTGAGACCGGTGGATCGTCCTACCTCGCCCACGTCGGTCATGCCGCAACGGCCATCGCCGCGGGCAAGTGCCACGTCGCGTTCGGGCAGCACGCTGATCCTCGGGAGGCAGGACGCATGAGTTCACTTCCCGCACCGGTTCCGGCGGTCAATCCGGAGACCAAGCCGTTCTGGGAAGCCACCACCCGGCACGAGTTGCTGCTCAAGCGGTGCGATTCCCGCGAAGCCGTGATCTGGTACCCGAGGCAGGTCTGCCCGGCATGCTCCAGCACCGCGACCACGTGGTTCCCGGCATCCGGCCGGGGAATGATCTACAGCTTCACCGTGGTCCGCCGTGGCCAGGGCTACCGAGGCGTGGGTCCGTACATGCTCGCCTACGTGGAACTCGAAGAAGGCCCGCGCTTGCTGACCAACATCGTCGACTGCAACCCGGACGATGTCGCGATCGGCGATCCCGTCGAGGTGGTCTTCCACGAAACCGAGCAGAAGCGGCATTGCCCCGCTTCGTCCGTCGATGACCCGCAGGGCGGCTAGCGGCTCCGCTCCAACGTCGCTGGCCGTCCTGCAGAAGCAGCCCGCTGTCGCCACGGTCACGGGAACGCCGTGGCGGCAGCGGGCCCCGAACAAGTGCGCAGAACTGAGGTCGAAGCGCCCACGGATGCGATTCGCAAGGCGTTGTCGATGGGTGCGGACAAGGCGGGGCACCTCTCGGACGAGGCGTTGCACTGCACGGACGCGCCGTCGACCGCGCGGGCGTTGGCGAAGGTGATCGGCGCTCAGGAAGTCACAAAACGATAAAACGAAAGGTGGACGACCATGCTCTGCGCCTGTCTGTGCAGCCAAGTCGGACACCACGACATCTGCCGCGACATCGCAGATCCGAGATGTCGCGTCCGCGACCAGCGAATCAAGCTCTTCGCGTCAGGGACTGTCTGCGAACCGTGTTACCAGGCGGCCCCACCTGGCGCCCGAGACCTCCAGCGCTCGCGTCAGGGCCATGGGGACGAATCGCCGGTTCGGGGTTTCCTCCCAGCTTCAGGGAACCACACCTGCACGTCGTGGTGCTCAAGCGAGACCGCAGAGGCGGAATGAGCGGACCGGGCTGATCATCACCCACCTACCCGACGGCGCAGCGGGCCTCCACAGTGGAGTCGGGCCGGGGCAGGCGCTCGTACCGGCAGCCCTATGATGATCTTGAGCCGAGAGCCGACCAGCTCTTCGCCACCGCACCCGGCGCAGCAAACATCTCGCGCCGGCACATCCAGCCATCAGCCTAGGCATAGGGGCGCATGTCCTCTTCCACCGTGTCCGCCAACGAGCGGACACTGCCGATCCCCACCGTCGCCGAACCTCGGGTGCGCCCGATATGGTGGCAAGTCCTGGCGGTCGCGGCACTCGCGCTGGCCGCGTTCAACGCTCGCATCGCGGTGACCGCGGTCGGCGCGGCATTGCCCGAGATCCGCACGACGCTGGGTCTCAGCACGACGGCGGTGGCGATCCTCACAGCACTGCCCTGCCTCTGCATCGCCGCGACGACACTCCTCGTGCCGCCCCTTCGCCGCCGCAGCGGCACGCAGACCAGCGTCGTGGTGTTCCTCGGCATCCTGCTCGCCGGCCAAGCAGTGCGCATCACCCACGGACAGTGGCTCTTGCTCGCAGGAACCATCCTGGCCTGCTGCGCGATCGGAGGCCTGCAAGTCCTCTTACCCGCCGTCTGCCGACAGATCGGTGGCCTGCGCACCGCCGCGCTCACGACATTGTCGGCCAGCATGATCGGAGTCGGAGCGGCCACGGCGACCGCGATCACTCCCTGGCTGACCACCATCCTCGGATGGCGCACGGGACTGGGGATCTGGATCCTCCCCGTCGCGGCCGCACTCTTCCTCTGGATACCGCTGTCACTGGCCCGAACGACGCACGCCGCACCCCCACCACATACGCCCCGCCGGCGCCGCTCTCTCCTCAGAAGCGCTCGGGCCTGGTACCTGACCCTGTTCATGGGTCTGCAGTCGCTGCAAGCCCTTTCCCTGCTGTCCTGGCAGCCGGTCCTCCTACGAGCCACCGGAGCCAGCGCCGTTCAGGCCGGCGCTCTCAGTGCTGGCAGTCTCGTGGTCAGCATCGTCGCCTCCGTGGTCATCACCGCGTCCTGCTACCGCAGCACCACGCGCATCGGCATGTGGATGGTGCTGACCACCTGCAGCGGAGGTCTCGGTCTGCTGGGACTCCTCGTCGCTGCGACCACCGCTCCCTTCCTGTGGGCGGCGCTGCTCGGCGTGGGCATGGCCGCCCTCGCCCCCGCCCTCGCCGCCATACCCGCGCACACCACCGGAGACGACGAAACGACCCGGCTGTCCGCGATGGCCCAGGGCTATGGCTACCTGCTCGCTGCGGTCGGCCCCGCCCTCACCGGCACCCTCCGCGATATCACCGGCACCGTTGACTGGGCGCTCGCCGCCCTCCTGTTCTTCTGCCTCCTGCAGCTCCTCTTCGCCGCCCTCGCGGCTCGTCGCCCCTACGACCTCGACCCACGGCGACCGTCCGGCCGCGCGAGCCGACGCCACCCGCCCCACAGCGCCCCAGGGGGGAGACGATGTGCAGTGGCTGCGCGCACGACCCCCAGGGTTCCCGGCTCGACGACCTGCTCTCGGTCCCCGAACGCGGGATCGACGGCCAGGAAGGGCAGCTGATCTCCCGTATTCGGTACTTCACGCGGTCGGCCGGCGGTGCACGTGCGGCGATGTCGCCGGCCGACGAGGTTGCAGCCGTTCACTCCGCCTCGGCCGTCGATGCGCCTCTCGGGAGCGGAATGCAGATCGTCTGCCCGATGTGGATGACGTCCGGATTGGCGATGTGGTTGTAGTACCCCAGGCGCTGCCACTTCACGTGGTTCCGCTCACCGATCTCGGAGAGCGTGTCCCCGTCCCGCACGGTGTAGGTCTTGCACACGTTCGCGTTCTTCGACAGGCGCAGCGCTTGGCCGGGGAAGATGAGGTTCGGGTTCTCTATGTTGTTGATGCGCTGGAGTTCCTTCCATGGAACGTGGAACCATTCGCCGATCTCGGAGAGCGTGTCGCCCTCCTGCACCGTGTAGGTGTTGCAGTTCGTCATTGCTCAGCCTCCTCGTGGTTAGCTGCGCGCTCGGCGCACAGGCTCCTCGTGTCCATGTAAGGCGCAGCCCGCGTGCTGCGACAATGAGCAGCCGGATCCATTGAGGATCCATCTGGCCACGAACACGGCCGGTGTGCCGCACCAGCCGGGCATTGTTCAACGCGCTAGCAACGGTTCGGCCGCATCGATGCTCTTCCGCACGTCGTTCAGGAATTCCTCGTCGTTGCCGCTCAGCGCCCGGCCGCCATCGGCGAGGCCTCTCTGCAACAACTCCATGTAGTTGTAGGCCTCGGCGAGCTTGAGGAACGCATCATCCGCCATGCGGCCCGCCAAGGCCGACCAGTAGACCGACCACGACTGAGCCCAAGCCTTGTCGTTCCAGCCCAGCGGCCATTCCCGACCTTCCAGCGCGACCACCACCGCAGTGCGCGCGTCGTTGAGCTGGGACCGCAAGAGCTTGCTCGCTGCTCGGGCGTCATTGCGCTCCCTGCGCCGCTCCAGCATGAAATCGACGAGGCCGGTCAGGAGCCCGCCGATGATGACGCCCACGAGCCCGAAGATCGCAGCGGTCAAGGTGATCCCCCCTTCGAGGCGAGCACCGACCGGATCCGCTCCCCGCGGTCGGACGGGCCCTTACCTCCGAAGGCTTTCGGCCGGTAGTTCCATCGGGACCGTGGGAAGCATGATGCCCAGGTCGACCGGGGCGGCGTGCGGGACCAGCGTCCCCTCCTCGGCGAGCTCTAGCAGGTTCGGGAGGGTGTAGGCCTCTGCGGCGCCCATGTCCACCTCGTAGCCGAGGTCTTGCAGGCTGGCTACCGTGACCCTGCTGAGCGGATTGTTCTTCGCCGCGATGAACCCCGACATGAGTTCGTTGCGGAAGACGGTCTCGCGCCAGTGACTGCCGCGAGTGCCGGCTCCGCCGGTGTTCTCCACCGGAACAGCCCTCGGTCGGCCGTCGCGCAAACGGCCGTATTCCTGCTTCGCGGCCCGGCCGGTGAACGTGGGGTTGTCGCTGTCCTCGTCGGCGAGCAGTTCCTTGCGGGACCACAGCTGGCCGCCGACGCCGAGCACATGACCCATCTCGTGGGTGATCACGTCGTCGAGCGTGCCCTCTTCCTCCATCTTCTCCAGGTCATCGGTGTCGAACGACATCGCGCCCTTCGCGGGCAGGAAGGCCGAGGCGCCTGAGCCGGCCGTCCGGATGTGCGTCGGGCCGGCCTGGCCGAGGATCCTGCCGGGACCGTCGATGCGCACTCCTTGAGCGAGGATGAGGACGTCATCGATGACGTCACCATCGATTTCGACCTCCGGCAGATCACCCACGATGACGCGGACCCACCGGTCCGCGGCCTGGGTGAACGCGGCCTGCTGCACCTCGGTCAGCCCGCCGAGGAACCGGACCTCGATGGTGAACGGGGACGCGGTTGCGGCAATCGCCTTCGCTTGACCCGCATCGGCACGGGCGGTGTAGACCGCACGAATACCCGTCGCACTTTTCGTCATGGCGAAAACATCCTCCGCGAATAGGAAATTCGACAAGGTCTGGAATATTCCTTTCCAGCCCAGATGCGTTTCGAACATGGCACCACGTCCAGCGCTGGCGCAACGGTCGAAGGTCCTGGCCGCGTTGTCCGAAACCCTTTGCAAGATAATGATAATCTCGCTCTGGACTGCGGCAGACCGAGCGGCCGCGAGGCCGTGGAGTCGTGGCTGTCCTGATCTCACTGCGACGGTCGAGGACCAATTGCCATACCCGCCACAGGCCTCGGCCCGGTATCGTGAACCTGAATCGGGCGTGCGATGCCTAGCGGCCAACTGAAGGGTTCTCGGCCAAGTGCCGCGGTGGCGCGGCGCTGGGGTGGTTCACAATGATCGAGCTCATCATCGTCGCCGCGACGAGGTTCTACCGGGAAGGGTTGGCCCTTGTCCTCCAGAACGTCGACGGATTCGCGGTCCTCTCCACCCTTGCGCGACCGGACGAGCTGGAGCCGGATCTGACCGCGCGCAAGCACGCAGTGGTACTGCTCGATATCGCCGACTTGCCGGACGGTCCCAGTGTCGTGATCTCCTTGCTGGCGAGGAATCCCGGACTGCGGATCATTGCCTTGGGCGTGTCCGATCAGGAACATGACGTCCTTGCGTATGCCGAGTTGGGCGCGGCAGGTTACCTGACCCGGGAACATTCGATCTCCGAACTGATTCGGACGATAGAGAGCGTTGCCAATGGGGAGTTGCGGTGTTCGCCGCGCGTTGCCGCCGCCCTGTGCCGCAGGGTGGCCGAGCTGTCGGCGGAGTTGCAGCCCAGTCCGAACGCGGAGGTCCTGAGTCGCAGGGAAGCGCAGGTCGCCGTGCTGCTGGAGCAGGGATTGTCCAACCAGGAGATCTCCCGGCAGTTGTGCATCGCCTTGGCGACTGTGAAGAACCACGTGCACAACATCCTGGACAAGCTGGGGTTGCGGGGCCGTGCCGCGGCCGCTGCTTGGGCCCGACAGCAACGCCTGGATCACTCCGTGCTCGTTCGTTCCACGCTGCACCAGGCCTTTCCGCCCAACGGCAGACACCACTCCGACTGCCGCCCGGATTAGCCCTCGGGAGGGAATTTCACGGCGCAGCCGGTTGCCACCGGACCACGAATCGAAAGGCCTGATCATGCAACCTCGACACAAGCTGTCCGTTCCGCTCAACATCACGATCGAAGTAGGAGCATCGGCCACCGCCGAGACCGCTCAGGCCGCGTACCTCGATGGCGCGCCGCTCGAAATCGCCCGCCCCCGCTCCTACTACGAGGGCTACACCGGGTACGACCCAGAATTCCTCGGGCCCGAATTACCGCTACCGGAACTCTCCGACGAACAGCGCCGCAATGCCGCGAAGATCGACAACGCCCCGCCCGGCGGAGATCCCACCGTCCTCCCGTACACGCACTTCAGCATCGTCGTGAACCGGCGCCGCCAACTCGCCTACTACACGGTGGTGAACATCGACGGCAGCAGGAGCGTCGATTTCGAACGGCAGGCGGACAAGTGGTACTTCGACTCCCGCATCGCGGAATCAGAGCAGATCGGCGAGTCCCTCTACCGGCGCAACGCGCTGGACCGGGGGCATCTCGTCCGGCGGCTCGATCCGGTCTGGGGAGACGACCTGGCACGAGCGAACGACGACACCTTCCACTTCACGAACTGCGCGCCGCAGCACGAGAAGTTCAACCAGGGGACAGAGCTCTGGCTGGGTCTTGAGAACTTCGTGCTCGAGAACGCCGACCTCGCGGACAAGAAGATGACCGTGTTCACCGGCCCGGTCATGACCGATGACGACCCGCTGTACAAGGGCGCCCGGCTCCCCCTGGCGTTCTGGAAGGTCGTCGGCTACTGCAAACCCGATGGCGCGCTTCGCGTCTCCGCGTACCTGCTCGAGCAAACGCAACTCATCGAAGACATGCTCCCCTTCGAAGCCGTCTTCGATGCCGGAACGTACCGCATCTCGCTGGAACGACTGCGAGAACGCGCGGGTCTTGATTTCCAGTACCTCGAACCGCACGAAACCCCCTTGGCGTCCGGTCGGCTCGAAGCGCGAGCGCACAGCGTGCCGTTGAAGGACGACTACTCGAACCTGGTGCTCTAGATCGAGGGACGGGCGCCGAAAGGTGAACACGCCTGAATCCTGTCTGGATCGATGTGCTCATTGATGTCGCTCACGCGCCACCGGCTTACTGGTCGTGCCCGCCCGCGTTCGGGCGAACGGGCAGCTGCACAGCGCGAGTGGAGGAACCATGCGATACCGCCCGATCGATCGAGATCCAGACGACGAGCGCCTGGGGCGTTTCCTCCCCGACGATTGGCGCCACGTCGAGAACTACCCGTTGACCGCCGCGAGCCGACCCGCACAGGTACCGGTGGTGATCGGTGTCAACTGGTACACCGAATTCGACCGGCCCCAAGCGGGCAAGGACGGCGTTGCGTTCGTGGCCCGGGAGGGGGCGAAGTCGCTCACCAGGATCCGGGGCGGGCACGCCGTGTGCCTGGAACCCGGCGGCGAACCGGACCGCGAGCAGTGGTGGAAGTTCTACGACCAGGGAAGCGAGGGCGCCTGCGTCGGATTCGCCTGGACCCGGTGCATGACGATCCTGAACGACGAGTTGTACACGGCCTGGTGGCTGTGGGATCGGGCCAAGGACCGCGATCAGTGGCCCGAGACCAACCCGGGCGACTCCAACGGAACATCCTGTCGCGCCGCGGCCGAGGTATTGGCCTCGGCAGGGCACGTCGACTGGGCGGACTCCCAGGCCAACGACGACCACACCGAGCGCGCCCGCTACGTCGCCGACGCGGCCGACGGCATCAAGGTGTTCCGCTGGGCGGCATCGGTCGACGACGTGCATGCCGTGCTCGGCAACACCCGCGCGGACGAGCTCGGTGCCGTGCCGATCCTGAACTCCTGGGGAACCGACTACCCGCACCGGGTGTGGATGCCGGACGAGGTCCTGGATCGACTGATGCGAGAGGACGGCGAAATCGCCGTACCGACCGACCGCTAGCCCCACCGGGTCCAGCCCTTGAAGTCCGGCGCGAGCCGTGGGCCGCGTGCTGGACCTGCTGGATCCCTTCTAGTTCCTCGAGAATCGCCTCTTCGCGATGGGAGTGGTCGGCCCGGTGTGACGTCGCCTGCGACTCGGGGAGGAGACATGGAGTCACATCTCGGCGATGTGCCGTACTGGGAGGTCGAGTTCGATGCGAAGGGCGTGGTCCGCCAGGGTGGAAATCTGCCCGCGACCAGCGCAACCGCGGGGCTGCGCGAGCTCTTCGTCTTCAGCCATGGCTGGAACAGCTCCTTCGGCGGCGCACGCGACCTGTACTCGACGATGTTCGGACTCATCGCGGGGATGCTCTCGACCGAGCAGAGGGCGCATGCGGGGTTCGTCGGCGTGCTGTGGCCCGCGTTGCTGTTCCCCGAGGATGCCCCGGCCGACACCGGCCCACCGGTCCCGCGGTCATCGGCGACGCACGACCTGGGGGCTCTGGCGTCCCCACAGCCCACCGGAGAGATGTCCACCGGCGCCGACCTCGCGAAATCGCTCTCCCCTGCCTTTCCGAGCCAGGAGGAGCGGCTGGAGCAGATCGGCCAGCTGCTCGACCGGCAGCCGCAGGACCGGGACCGGCTCCTGGAGTTCCTACGCCTGGCGAGAGGACTCGTGACCACTTCGAGCAACGCCCCGGAAGACGCGGGAGAAGCAGCGGTGATGAGCGCACCACCGGGACGGGTGTTCGACGCGATGGCGGCCCTCGCACCCGTCGACGGTGGAAGTGAACAGGCGTTCAATCCGTTCGGGCGAATGTGGCGGGGAGCTCGAGAGGCGTTGCGGGTCCTCAGCTACTACGAGATGAAGGAACGCGCCGGGGTGGTCGGTCGCGACGGCCTCGGCCCCCTGCTCGGACAGGTGGCGCACACCATCCCCGGCGTGCGCGTGCACCTCCTCGGCCACAGCTTCGGCGCCCGGCTCGTTTCGTTCGCCCTCAGGGGGCTTCCGCCTGAGCGGCGTGGTGCGAACAGCCCGGTCAAATCCCTGTACCTGTTGCAGGGCGCTTTCAGCCACTTCGCGTTCGCACCGCGAGCTCCGGTGCGGGACGGCGCCGGCGTGCTGGCCGATTGCGCCGACCGGGTCGACGGCCCGCTCGTGTGCACGTTCAGCGAGGCCGACCGCGCGGTCGGCTGGTGGTATCCCAACGCCAGCAGGCTGGCCTGGCAGGGCGCCGAGCTGGCGGACCGGATCAACTACCGCTGGGGAGCGATGGGCTACGACGGCTACCAGCAGAGCGGAGCCCAGACCGTCACGATGGCCCAGCAGGGCACGGACTACGGGTTCCAGCCGGGCGTGTTCTACCGCCTCGACGCCAACGACGTCATCAAGCGGAACCTGTCCTGGTTCGCCCAGGCTCACTGCGACATCCGGCATCCGGAGGTGGCGTGGGCTGCGGCCTCGGCCGCTCGATCGCTGTGCAGGTGAGAGCCGTGAACTCCGCGCGAAACACCGGTCAGGACGCCGTTTCACGACGAGGCTCTGATCTGCGATGGCCTTGGGGGTTCAGAGCGCTCGCCCGCATAGACGAGCTGCGGGCATTCGCGGACTGGGCGGAGAACTGCTCCGCGCCGAGCGAGCTGTGCACCGAGAAGTTGGCGGCCCATGCCCGCACCCACCTGGAGTGCGCTCAGCGAGATGTCCGCGGCACTTGGTGGCCGCGGCGGGCTCACGGGGTGGACAGCTCGCTCGCCCACATCCACGCGGCCCACGTCCTCATTCTCCAGATCGTTTCGCTCGAAGATCTCCACAGCATGCTGGCCGACCTCCTCATGCTGATCGAGGCGAACCTGCCGCCCGAGGACAGACGCCGATTGGCCGTCGAACGGACCTTCAAGAGCTCCGAGGGCGGAAGACTTACCCAGTCGCAGCGACAGACCGTGATCGATGCCGTGCGCGAGGCGTACCGGGTTCAGCGGCGTGAGGTCGTCCGCGAGCGCAGTTTCGCACAACTCGTGTGGTGTTGGGCCATCGGCCTGCTGGGCATAGCCATCACGATCGCGTTCTTCACCGCCTTCATCCCGACACTGCTGCCGATCTGCTTCGGGCCCACTCCCAACGTGCCGTCCGCAGAAATAGTCGAGCCACCCCGCGGACTGATAGTCGTGTGTCCTCTCGGCCAGCATCCGTTCACCGGAAATCTGGACTTGAGCTCGGAATTAGCCGCATCGAGTGGCGACTACGCAGTCGTCGAAACAGTCGGGTTCATCGCGGCGGCGGTGACGGCTGCCGCAGCGCTGCACCAGCTCCGGGGCAGTCCGACCGCGTCCAACGTGCCGCTCGCGCTCGCGTGCCTCAAGCTTCCCACCGGCGCCTTGACAGCCGTGCTCGGGCTCCTGCTCATGCGCGGCGAATTCGTACCCGGGTTGACGTCCCTCGATTCGTCGGCGCAGATCATCGGCTGGGCCGTCATCTTCGGAGCCGCGCAGCACCTGTTCACGAAGGTCGTCGACGCCCGAGGCCGGGAAGTCATGGAGGCGGCGCCAAGTCCGCAGCCCGCGACCGCACCCCAGAAAGCACCGGCACAGCTGGAACCTCTCCACGGCCGCGCGTGAACCACGCCCGCCGCCGGCGTTACGACCAGTACCGCATCGCCCGGGCCACCTGCCTTTGACGGTGAGTCCGCCAGCCTGCGGGTTCAGGTTTGGATGGCGGTGCCGGTGTTGATGAGCGTGTCGACGTCCTGGTCGGTGAGCCCAGCGTCGGCGAGGACTTTTCGAGTGTCCTGTCCCGGCCTCGGTGCGGGTCTCGGGCACTCCGCGGGAGTGGTGGTGAACCGGGGCGCGGGCATGGGTTGCACCATGCCGTTGGTGTCCCGGTAGGTGCCGCGGCTGGTGTTGTGCGGGTACTCGGGCGCTTCGTGCAGCGACAGGACAGGAGTGGTGCAGGCGTCGGTGCCGGTGAAGCGCTCAGCCCAGTGGTCGCGGGGCTGTTCTGCGAAGATCTCTTCGAGACGGCGGTGCTGGGTGGGCCAGGTGGTGCGGTCGTTCTGGGCGGCGAAGTCGGGATCGTCGGTGAGCCCGAGGACGTCCAGGAACGCGGCGAAGAATTGCGGTTCGATGCAGCCGACGGCCATGTGCTTCTGGTCGGCGCAGCGGTAGACGCGGTAGAACGGGGCGGCGCCGTCGAGGCGGTTGGCGGCGCGCTGGTCCTGCCAGGTGCCCGTGGCCAGGAAGCCGTAGGTCATGGCCATGAGAGCGGCGGCGCCGTCCACCATGGCGGCGTCGACGACTTGGCCGACTCCGGTGGTCTTGGCATGCAGCAGGGCGCAGGTGAGGCCGTAGGCCAGCAGCATTCCGCCGCCACCGAAGTCGCCGACGAGGTTCAGCGGCGGTACCGGATCCGCTGCCGTGCCGATGGGGTGCAGAGCGCCGGCGATGGCGATGTAGTTGATGTCGTGGCCGGGCGTCTGGGCCAGTGGCCCGTCCTGCCCCCATCCGGTCATCCGCCCGTAGACCAGCCCCGGGTTGGCCGCGAGGAGTTCGTCCGGGCCCAGGCCGAGGCGTTCGGCCACGCCCGGCCGGAATCCCTCCAGGACGGCGTCGCAGGTCGCAACCAGCTTCCGCACCGCCACCACGCCGTCGCGGGCTTTGAGGTCGATGGCCAGTGAGCGGCGGTTTCGATGTAGGACGGGATGACCGGAGCTACCGGGCCGGTCGACGCGGATGACGTCGGCGCCCATGTCGGCCAGCATCATCCCGCAGAACGGGCCGGGCCCGATTCCGCCGAGTTCGAGCACCCTGATACCGGTCAGAGGTCCGCGTGCAGTGGTCATGGTGGGTCCACCGTCCTTCCCAGATCGGTACGCGCTTGTCCCATCACGGGTGTCGGTGAGCCGGATCGGCAACTCGCTGGGGGTCCCGTGGACCGAGCACCTTCGCGGCGTCGCGTTCGGGGTTCACGGCGACCAGCGCGATCACGCTGGCGACGACGGCGGCCGCACCGAAGATCTGGAACGCCGCGGCGTATCCAGAAGCAGGGGACTCGGCCGCATCGACGATCACGCCCGTCAGATACGGCGCGATCAGTCCGCCGGCCGACATCACGCCCAGGAACACACCGAGCGAGCCGGCCAGCTGGCGGGGCGGGCAGATCTGCGAGATCGCCGCGTTGAACAGCGGCAGGACGATCGCCCCCAGCCCGTACCCGACGGAAACCAGCAGCACCGCCGCTGCCGGAACCGCGACCGCCGGCAGCACCACCATCGCCATGCCGCACAGCAGCAGCCCGGCACCCGGCAGCACGCCGCGCAGGGCGCGTGCGCTCGCGCCACGGCTGAGCAGCCGATCGCTGATGGAGGTGGACACCATCAACGCCACCATGGCGGCGATGCTCGGGAAGCCGAACATGGCGCCTGCCTGCAACCGGCTGTAGCCCAACCCGACCTCGAAGTACGACGGCAGCCAGGTCAGCACCACCGATACCAGGGCGTACATGGCGAACACCGCGACACCACCGCCGAGGAAGGTGGGCGTGAAGAAGATCTTGGTCCAGGGCACCGCGTGCGATGGGACAGCAGTAGCCTCGTCCGCCCCCGCGGCACCGGCTCGGCTTTCCCCGTACGGGCCATCCTTCCAAGAGGACAACCACAATCCGCACCAAAGGACGCCGACCACGGCCAACGCGATGAAGGCAGCTCGCCATCCCCATTGCGCAGCCACGACCGCCAGCACCGGCGCGACAGCGATCTTCGCGATGGAACCGCCGGACGAGATCCACGCCCCGGGCAGGCCCCGCTTCTCCTGCGGATGCCAGGAATAGACGGCGGTGTGGATGAGTGCGCTGGACGGTCCTTCCGCCAGCCCGAGGGCCAACCGGCTCACCAGGAGGACCGCGAAACTGGCCACCACGACCAGCGGCAACATGGTCAACGCCCAGGCCAGCGACAGCGCGACCATGACCCACCGCATGGTCAGCCACCGGTTGAGCAGCCCGGCGAAGAACCCGCCGACGGTGAAGGTCAGGAAGAAGCCGCTGCCGATCAGCCCGATCTGCGACGCGGTCAACCCGAGCTCTGCGGCCAGCGGCTGGGCGACCAGGCCGAACACGGCTTTGTCGGCCCAGTTGACGATGTAGAGCAAGACCAGCAGCAAGGTCATGCTCCACGCCCTCACCCGCGATCCCCGCGTGGCGTCGCCCAACACCGCCTGCGCTGTTCCGGTATTCGGTGCCGTCATCGGAAAAGCCATCCCTTCGAGGTGGGTTGGTGATGCGTGCGCCGTCATGTCGCGGCACCGGTCGAAGGCGGGCAGCTGAGAGCAGCCGACTACCACGCAGCGAACCGCGCTGCGGGCAGTGCGCGATCGATCAGGAAGGCTGCTCCTCGCGTTCTCCTGTCGCGCAACGAGCGCGGAGATCGCGCTTGAGGATCTTGCCCACTGCGGACCGCGGCAGTTCCGCGACGAAGTCCACAGTGCGCGGTGCCTTGTACCGCGCTATCCGCGCGGCGCAGAACTCCCGGATCTCCTGGGCGCTCGGCCGAGCGCCTGGCGCGGTCACGACGACCGCGTGCACGCGCTCCCCCCACTCCAGGTCGGGCACTCCGATCACCGCACATGCGGAGATCTCCGGATGCAGCGACAGCACCCGTTCCACCTCCGCGCTGTAGACGTTCTCACCGCCGGTGACGATCATGTCCTTGAGCCGGTCCACCACGTAGAGATAGCCGGCTTCGTCGAAGTAGCCCAGGTCACCGGTGTGCATCCAGCCGCCGCGCAGGGCGCGCTCGGTTTCCTCGGGTTTCTTCCAGTAGCCGAGCATCACGTTCTCGCCGCGGACCACGATTTCACCGATCTCGCCCACCGCCTGCTCGTCGTCGTCCGGTCCGACCACACGGACCTCGGCGTGCCGCGCGGCTCGCCCGGCCGAACGCAGGCGCTCGGGGTGCTCGTCGTCCCGGTGATCCGCGGGGCTGAGCACGGTGGCCACCGGGCCGAGTTCCGTCATGCCGTACCGCTGGCACAGATCCAGTTGCGGAAGCAGGCGGACTACGCGCCGCAGCAACGCCTCGCTGATCGGCGAGGCACCGTAGCCGAGGTGTCGCAGGCTGGACAGGTCGCAACCGGTCCGCTCGGCGTGCTCCGCCAACCGCTGGATCATGGTCGGCACCAGAGTGGTGCCGGTGATGCGGAATCGCTCGATCGCCTCGGCCAGCGACTCGACGGTGAATCCCGGTAGCACGAAATGCGTGGAGCCGACGGCCACCTGCTGGTACACCCCGCCCAGCGCAGCCAGGTGGTACAGGGGCGCCACGTGCAGGAAGCGCTCCGGACTGACGATGCCGGTCGAGGCCATCGTGCCGAGGGTCGACGTCATGATGCCGCCCGAACTGATCATGACGCCCTTGGGCTCTCCGGTGGTCCCGCCGGTGTAGAGGATCCCGGCGAGTTCGTCGCGGCCCATCCGGCAGTCCGGCACCGGCGCGCTGCCCGCGATGAGCGTCTCGTAGTGCACGGTGTCCCCGCTTGTGGCAGTACGCGCGTCGGCGACCACAGTGGACAGCGCCGGGCATCGCGCACGCAGCCGCCACGCGGTGGACAGCGATGCCTCGTCAGCCACCAGCACCGCGATCTCGGCGTCGTCGATCTGGTAGGCCATTTCCTCGAGGCTCCACCGGCCGTTCACCGGAGCGAACACCAGCCCCGCCCACGGGCAGGCCAGCGCGAGTTCCACGAACGCCGCGGAATTGGCCGACAGGATGCCCACCCGGTCCCCACGTCGCAGACCGAGCTCGAGCAGGCCTGCTGCCAGCCGCGCGACCCGGTCGACCAGCTCGTTGAACGTGTGCTCCCGGCCCTCCCTGACCAGTGCCGGCCGGTCGGGATGTTGTTGCAGGCTGCGGTGCAGTCCCTGGGTCAAGTACACCGGTCACTCCCATCCGTGCGGATGTCCTAAAGCGAACGGGCGATCAGTTCCTTCTGGATCTCGTTGGCGCCGCCGTAGATCTTCTGCGCCCGCGCATCGGCGTACATCCGCGCGATCGGGTACTCCCGCATGTAGCCGTAACCGCCGAACAACTGCAAGCACTTGTCGATGACCTGGCACTGCACTTCGGTCAGCCACCACTTGCACATCGCGGCGGCCGAGGCGTCCAGCCGGCCGGCCATGTGGTCGACGATGCAGTCGTCGAGGAACACGCGCGCGACCTTCGCCAGCGTGGCGCACTCGGCCAGCTGGAATCGGGTGTTCTGCAGCGTGATCAGCGGCGCGCCGAATGCTTCCCGCTGCTTGACGTGCTCGACCGTCAGCTCCACCGCGCGCTCGATGGCGCCCACCGCGCTGATGCCGATGATGAGGCGTTCCTGGCGCAGTTGGCTCATCATCATCGCGAAGCCCTGGCCTTCGGTGCCGAGGAGGGCGTCGGCAGGCACCCGCACGGAGTCGAAGAACAGCTCGGCGGTGTCCGCACCGTGCTGACCGATCTTGTCCAGCACCCGGCCACGTCGGAAACCGGGGCACTCACGGGTGTCCACGACGATCAGCGAGATCCCCTTGGCACCGGCGGACGGATCGGTCTTGGCAGCTACCACGACCAGGTCCGCGCTGGAACCGTTGCTGATGAACGTCTTGCTGCCATCGATGACGAAGCTGTCCCCGTCCCTGACCGCACGGGTGCGGATCGCCTTCAGGTCCGATCCGGCGCACGGCTCCGTCATCGCGATGGCGGCCACCAGTTCACCGGACGCCATTCGCGGCAGCCAGGTGCGCTTCTGCACCTCGCTTCCGTAGGCGAGCAGGTAGTGCGCCACGATTCCGCTGTGGACGGAGTTGCCCCACGCGCGATCACCGGTGCGGGCGTAGGCCTCGGCGATCGCCGCGTGGTGGAGGAACGTGCCGCCACCGCCGCCGTATTCCTCGGGGATCGAGGCGCACAAGAAGCCCAGTGCGCCGGCCTTCTCCCAGAACCCCCGGTCGACGTGGCGCTGCTCCTCCCACCGCAGGGCGTTGGCACCGACCTCCGCGGCGAAGAATGCCCGCGCCGATTCGTACGACTGCGCCACGTCGTCGGTCATCCAACGGGGCAGGCGGGTGGTCATCGGGAGTTCACCTCACTTGCCGGAAGGGCCACCACTGCCTCGCCTCGCAAGGTGGCGGTGCCGTCCGCGAGGGTGACCGCCAGCTCCAGCACCGCACGCCGCTCACCGTCCACATCGGTCACTTCAACGACCCGCCCGGTGCAGGTGGGCTGCGCGTGCACGGGCGTGATCGCGGCGAACCGCACGTTGAAGGTCCGGATCGCGTGCTGCGGAACCCAGCGGGTCAGCAGCCTGCCCAGGTATGCCATGGACAGCATGCCGTGCGCGAAGACGTCGTCGAGACCAGCGCTGCGTGCCACGTCGAGGTCGATGTGGATCGGGTTGTGGTCACCGGAGGCGCCGGCGAACAGCGCGAGCGTGGTGCGGCTGATCGGCGGCAGTTCCAGCGGTGGGAGTTCGTGGCCGACTTCGATCGTGGCGCTGGTGGCGGTGCTCATCAGGTCAACTCCAAGTCGCGGACGACGAGTGTGTTGGTGAGTGCGGCGATCGGTTCGCCCGCACGGCTGACTTCGGTTCGCCGGACCAGGAATCGCAGCGCGCCGCCCTTCTTCTCGTAGTAGTCGCTGATCCGCGGTTCGAAGTCCAGGACCTCACCGGCGAAGGCGGGCCGGTGGTAGTCGAAGACCTGCTCGCCGTGCAGGACCTGCCGCAGGTCGACGCCCAGTTCGCGCAGCGCACCTCGCGGGTCGGGGCGCCGCAGTTCGAGGCTGAACAGGAACGTCGGCGGGATCGGCAGGTCCGGGAAACCCGCCGCGCGCGCCGCACCCACCTCGAGGTACACCGGGTCGTCCTCGCCGATCACCTGTGCGAACAGCGCCAACTGCCCGCGTTCGGCTGCGGTGGAGAAGGCCGGCAGCACCCGGCCGACCAGCGACGTCGGATCGTTCATCCTGGTGACCTCCTGCTGTTCTCCGGTCCTCACGCCGACCCGACCCAGGCCGGTGGGCCGGCGGGCAGCTTGCGCAACGCCTGGTCGAGTTCGTCGAGGGTCCAGCGCCGGTCGGTGTCGAACGACTCCTGCTCGTCCCAGCCCCGCTGCCGGCCGATGTGGCCGCCCATCACGCTGAAGACCTGGCCGGACACCTGGCAATCACCACCGGCCAGCCAGGCCACCAGCGGCGAGATGTTCTCCGGCGCCCACTTGTCGAAGCCGCCGTCGGCCGCGGTCAGCCGGTCGGACAGGCCGGGAGTGGACATCGTCAGCCGGGTGCGGGCCACCGGCGCAATCGCGTTCACCCGCACCCCGTAGCGCTCCAGTTCGCGCGCCGCGACCAGGGTCATCATCGCGATGCCCGCCTTCGCCGATGCGTAGTTCACCTGGCCCGGATTGCCGCGCAGCCCGGAACCGGAGGAGGTGTTGACGACAGCGGCGTCCACCGGATGACCGGCCTTGTGCCGGGACCGCCAGTACGCCGCCGCGTGCCGCAGCGGGCAGAAGTGCCCCTTGAGGTGCACGTCGATCACGGAATCCCATTCCTGCTCGGACATGTTGGCCAGGGTCCGATCGCGCAGGATGCCCGCGTTGTTGACCAGGATGTCCAGACTCCCGAAGGTGTCGACGGCGACGTCGATCAGCTCGGCCGCGCTGTTCCAGTTCGACGCGCTGCCGATGTGGGCGACCGCGGCACCGCCCGCGCGCTTGATCTCGTCGACGACCTGCTGGGCCGGGCCGCCGTCCGCGCCCGTTCCGTCGGGATCCGCGCCGTTGTCGTTGACCACTACCCGGGCACCCAGTTCGGCGAGCAGCAGCGCGTGCGCGCGCCCCAGGCCGCGGCCGGCTCCGGTGATGACCGCAGTCCGGCCTCCCAATGTCGACATACGTTAACCACCCTTGTTCTGAGGTGAACCGCCGATGCATCAACAGTGCAAAGTTCTGGTCGTATAAATGATCTTCTGCCAGAATCGGGCGTCGTGATCGACGGTAACCCCGCCTCAAGATGAGGTCAATACTCGTTAACTGATTTTGCACCCGGCCGCGCCGGGCCGAGGTCTCGGCTGGTCGTGGCGCTCGGCTACCCTGCAGGCGTCGACCCGAAAGGACGGCGGCGAGTGAACCAGACCCGAAGCCAGCGCAAGGACGCCCGGCGGGCCGAGATCCTTGCTGCGGCGGCGCGACTGTTCCGCCGATGCGGGTTCTCCGGCGTCGGCATCGACGACATCGGGGCCGCAGTCGGCATCAGCGGCCCCGCCGTCTACCGGCACTTCCCCAGCAAGCAGGCCCTGCTGACCGAGGTCATCGACGGCTACCTCGACCGCCTGCTGGCCGAACACGAGCGCCTGACCGCGGCGGGCGACCGGCAGCCGGCCTCGATCGCGCGGGCATCGATAGCCGCCGCCCTGAACGATCCGGACGGCCTGGTCGTCCACCTGCGGCAGATGCCGCAGCTCGCCCCCGAGGAGCAGGCACGGATCCAGGCCCGCAGCAAGCAGCTGCTCGCGTCGTGGGACGACCTGCTGCCGGCGGCCGAAACGGGCCGGTCGCATCCGGCCAAGGCGCTGCGGCTGCGGGCCTGCGCCGGGGCGCTGATCGGCTCGGCCTTCGCCCGATCCTCCTGGCCCGCCCCGTACGACCCGCTGGTGGAACCGCTGATCCTGGCCGTGCTGGAGGCCAAGCTCCCGCCGTCCGGCGACGAACCGACCCCGGCCGAACCCGACCGGCCGGGCGAGCCGGCGCACCTCGTGCCCGCGTCTCGGCGCGAAGCGATCCTGGCCGCCGCCACCGTGCTGTTCCGGGAGCGCGACTTCAACGGGGTTTCGCTGAAGGACATCGGCGCCGCGGTCGGCATCACCGCCTCCGCGGTGAATCGGCACTTCGACAGCAAGGAACAGCTGCTGGTCACGATCTTCGACCGGGCAGCCGCGCAGATCGCCGCGGCCATCAGCAGCGCGCTGCGCCGCTCCCCCGACCCGGCTTCCGCCGCGGTGGAGATCATCAAGACCTACACCGGGCTGGCGATCGACTACCGCGATCTGATCATCATCAACGCCACCCAGATGTACTCGCTGCCCGAGGCCGAGCGCGCCCGCCGCCGGCGCGGGCAGCGGATGTACATCGACGAACTCCGGCACGTGCTGACCAGGGCGCGGCCGGAACTGTCCGCCGACGAGACACGGCTCCGGTCCAACGCCGCCTTCGCCCTGGTCAACGAGGTGACGATGGACGATGCGCTGTCCCGGCGACCGCACCTGGCCGGGGAACTGACCGCCCTGGCCACGGCCATCCTCGAGGCCCCCGCCAACTGACGGCGCTCCAGCCCCGGACGGCAGGCGCCCACGAATCTTGCGTTAACCGACGAACACTCATCCTTCAAATCCAGATGAGCTTCACTCGTCGACCAAAACCTGCGCAGAAAAGGCTTCTTCGAGCCACCGAGCCTCCGGAACCCTTGCCCTTCAGTTAACGAATATGTACTTTCCTGAACCAAGGCCTGCATCAGTCACGGAGGTGACATGAGCATCGGCATCCTCGGTTACGGCACCCACATTCCCTACTGGCGGCTACGGCACAGCACCATCAACGCTGCGCTGGGACGCGGCAGCGGGTCAGGATCCCGCGCGGTGGCCGGCTTCGACGAAGACTCCACCACGATGGCCGTGGAAGCGGCCCGCACGGCCATCTCGGACCCGACGCGCCTCGACGCGCTATTCCTGGCCACGGCGGCACCGGCTTATGCGGACAAGACGAACGCCACCGCCGTCCACGCCGCGCTCGGCCTGGCACGCGGAGCAATCGCCGCGGACTTGAACGGCGCGGTGCGCTCCGGCGTGGCCGCGCTGCTGGCCGGACTGCACCACCCCGGCCGCTCGCTCGTGACCCTGGCCGACCTGCGCAGCGGTCCGAGCGGCAGCATCGACGAACGCACCAGCGGCGACGGCGCGGCCGCACTTGTCGTCGGCTCCGGCGGCAGCGAGCCAGTGCTCGCCGAGTTCCTCGGGAGCGGCTCGGCCAGCGCGGAGTTCCTCGACCGCTGGCGTGCTCCCGGCCAGCCGTGGTCGGCGACCTGGGAGGAGCGCTTCGGCGAGCAGCAATACACGTCGGCGGCGACGGCCTCGCTGGAGAATGCGCTGAAATCGACAAGCCTGAGCGCCGGCGAGCTCGACCGCGTCGCGGTCGCCGGTTCGGCGCCCCGCGCCGTGAAGGCATTCGTCAAAAGTGCAGGGTTCCCCGCCGGCGTGGTGGCCGACGATCTCACCGGCACGATCGGCTACACCGGCACCGCCCACCTCGGCATCCTGCTCGCGGCCATGCTCGACCAGGCGCAGCCGGGGCAGACCCTGGCGATCACCGTCCTGGCCGACGGCGCCGACACGCTGATCTTCCGCACCACCGAAGCCATCTCCACGCACCGCCACCGGCGCCCGGTAGCGGAGCAGATCGCCCGCGGCAACGACTCGACCGGCTACCTGGACTTCCTCACCTGGCGCGGCGCGGTGCGCCGGGCGGAGCCGCGCAGACCGGAGCCCGACCGGGCGGCCGCGCCCGCATCACGCCGGATGGTGGAGTGGAAGTTCGGGTTCACCGGCAGCCGGTGCACCGAATGCGGCACGCGGCACCTCCCGCCGCAGCGGGTGTGCCTGCGGTGCGGCGCGACCGACCGCATGCGGCCGGAACGCATGGCCGACGTGCCCGCCACGATCGTCACCTTCACGGTGGACCACCTCGCATTCTCCCCCGCACCACCGGTCATCGGCGCGGTCGTCGACTTCGACGGCGGAGGCCGGTTCAGCTGCGAGCTGACCGACCTCGATCCGTCGGCCCCGGCCGTCGGCGACCGGGTCGAGATGACGTTCCGCAAGTTGTCCACAACGGACGGAGTGCACAACTACTTCTGGAAGGCCCGGCCGATCAGCGAGGGGCAGCACCGATGAGTTCCCGTGGAATCAAGGACAAGGTCGCGATCGTCGGCATGGGGTGCACCCGGTTCGGCGAGAGGTGGGACGCCTCGACCTCCGACCTGGTGATCGACGCCGCCGCGGATGCCTTCGCCTCGGCAGGCGTCGAGCAGCCGGAGATCGACGCGTTCTGGCTGGGCACGATGAACTCCGGTTTCTCCGGGATGACCCTGTCCACCGCGCTGAAGATCGACTACAAGCCGGTGACCAGGGTGGAGAACTTCTGCGCCACCGGGTCGGAAGCCTTTCGCAACGCGTGCTACGCCGTGGCCTCCGGCGCCTACGACATGGTGATGGCGCTCGGCGTGGAGAAGCTCAAGGACTCCGGCTACTCGGGCCTGACCCGCGCCAACCCGCCGTCGGACGGCACCGCCACAACCCTCACCGCGCCCGCCCGATTTTCCCTGCTGGCACCCGCATACCAGGCGAAGTACGACGTGTCGCGAGCAGACTTCAAACGCGCGATGACCCGCGTGGCGTGGAAGAACCACTACAACGGAGCGCGCAACGAGCGCGCCCAGTTCCGCTCCGAGGTCGCCGAGGAGACCATCGCGGCCGCCGCCCCGGTCGCCGGCGACCTCGGCGTGTTCGACTGCTCCGGAGTCAGCGACGGCGCCGCGGCGGCGATCATCGTGCGCGCCGAGGACGCGTACCGGTTCACCGACCGGCCCCTGTTCATCAAGGCACTGGCATTCGCCGCCGGGCCGGGCACCGGCACCTTCGACCCGGACTACGACTACACCACCTTCGAAGAGGTCGTGCGCTCCGCGCAGGACGCGTACGCCCAGGCCGGCATCGAGTCCGCTGCCGACGACCTGATGATGGCCGAAGTGCACGACTGCTTCACCCCGACCGAACTGGTGCTGATGGAAGACCTGGGATTCTCCGCCCGCGGCCAGGCCTGGCAGGACACGCTGAACTCCCGGTTCACCCTCACCGGCGACCTCCCGGTGAACACCGACGGCGGGTTGAAGAGCTTCGGCCACCCGATCGGCGCCTCAGGCCTCCGAATGCTGTTCGAATGCTGGCTGCAGCTGCGCGGCGAAGCACCACCGGAGCGCCAAGTCCGGCACCGGGGCAAGCGGTACGGCCTCACCCACAACCTCGGTGGCGGCCCGGGCGAGTGCGTGTCGTTCGTTTCGGTCGTCGGCCCGGAACCCGGCTGAATCCCGGACTCCCGGTCGTCTGCGCTCGGGATGCTGCGGTCGAGTTCCAAGAACCACTTGGTGGCGAACGATGCTTCGCGCCCTCGATCTGGTCCTTCCCGCGCAATCCCGTCAGGTGCGCAGCAGGTGCCTGTGCAGCTCCGGCACGACCACATCCCACACCGCAGGAGGTGGGATCTCATGACCCACTCCCGCTAGGCGCATGAGCCGGGCTCCTGGAATCACTCGCGCGAGCGCCTCCCCGTGCGGGAGAGGAAACATCGGGTCGGCGCCAGGCGCGTTCAAGGCTTCGAGCCGAGAACCGCCACCAGGTCCTCGTAAGTCTGCTCGACCGCACCTGCCACGCTCGTTACGACGACGGCTGCCGGCCTCAGTCTGAGCACGTCAGTGAGTTGGTCGTACATAGCCGCCAGGCGCGAAGGGCCACCTTCGCGATCGACGATCTCCTTGACCAGGCGGTGCCAGGGATCGTCGTCGCCGCCGCGGCGGGCGAAGCGTTCCGCAGACCGTTCCTTGGTATCCATCAACACGATCTCGCAGAACTCGGCGCCGTTGTCGTGCGCGACGGCCGCGAAGCGCTCGATCTCGCTCAATCGCACCAAGAACTGCGGCATGATGATGTCGCGGCCGGATCGCAGGTGCGTGCCCGCCATGCTCAAGGCCATCGGCCGAACGATCTCTCCGGTCTCCGCAAACCGATCGCGCCAGCCACCGATCAATCCTCGCAGCTGGTCGATGTCAAGATTGAGCACACCGACGTGATCGTCCACATAACGTCGCGCGAGCGTCGACTTGCCGATGCCGGGCGGCCCATTGAGATGGATGAGGCGAGGCACGCCGTGCAGTCTAGGTCCTCCAACGTGCCGCATGCGTGATTCCCTGGCTCCTCGGGCTTGTTCGGCCCTCGCCCGCAGGGCGTGCATGAGATCGGTGACGACTGGTGGCGGTGGCGGCACGGCCTTACTCGATGGTGGCGTCGGCCCGGCCCGTGCCCCCGAGCACCAAATCCAATCCCGGCAAAGTCGGCAATGCGACGGGTGAAACCCCGAATAGAGGGAGACCTGCCCGTGCCTCGGCTGCCCCAGTGGAAGTTCCTCCCGTTCCCCAGCGAATTGGCCCGGAACCACAGCCGATCATCGGCGACCACACCGTCGCCCATGAGGACGACGACGAAGATTCGCACGAATGACCCAACCCTGTCGTGCCGGAAATGCATCTGGCCGGGTGGACAGCAAAGCCGAACCAAAAGTGTTCTGGGAATAAGAAATAAGAACTTTCAACGCGCGTCCGGAACGACCCGGTTCAATGGCCGGGTCGGCTCCTCGCAATACATGATCCCGAGATGCTCTACGACCTGCATGACCGGGATCGTCGTATCAGCACTGGCGATCGAGTGCAGATCCAGGAGGATGTCGAGTTGATCGCCGCCGGCCTCGCGAACCGCAGCCGGCCGCTCGACAGCTGGTGGCGGGTCGGCATCTCGATCGTCTTCCACCCCATCCAGATGCCTGACTCGTTGCGTGCGACGGGTCGAGCTTCACCGCGTCAAAGCCGTCTCCGACGGCGTTCGCGCGTACCGCGGAGTAGGTCAGCACTTCACTCTGGACACTGGTCGCCGCATCCCATACCGTCCGGTCGGACAGCTGCGGCCCGTCCCCCGGAAGGGTCCGGCTCCGGTGGGTCGGAACGGCTTGCGCAGGATCAAAATCCGTCGAATTCAGACAAATCCGATGTACCGACATTCGCGAGTAGGCAAGGAGCAGGGCATGACCTTCCTCGAAGATGCCACGGCGATGCAGGGTGACCTGGCCGAGCTGCGCAAGCGGCTGCACAGCCATCCGGAGATCGGGCTCGAGCTGCCACGTACCCAGGAGGCGGTGCTCTCCGCGCTCGGGGGACTCCCCCTGGAGATCACGACGGGCACGAGGACGACGTCGGTCACCGCGGTGCTCCGCGGTGGGCGACGGGAGGCAGCGGACCCGAAGACCGTGCTGATCCGCGGCGACATGGACGCGTTGCCGGTCGATGAGGAGACCGGGCTGGACTTCGCCGCGACGAACGGTGCGATGCACGCATGCGGGCACGACCTGCACACCACCTCGCTCGTCGGCGCCGCGAAACTGCTGTGCCAGCATCGCGACACGCTCAAGGGCGACGTGGTGATGATGTTCCAGCCCGGTGAGGAGGGCTTCGACGGCGCTGGTGTCATGATCGAGGAAGGCGTCCTCGACGCTGCCGGCAAGCGCGTCGACGCCGCGTTCGGCATGCACGTGTTCTCCAGTCAGCTGCCGTCGGGGCTGTTCACCAGCAAGGCCGGGACGGTCATGTCCGCGTCGCACGGTCTCTCCGTCACCGTCCGCGGAGCCGGTGGCCATGGGTCGGCTCCGCACCGGGCGAAGGACCCGATCGTCGCGGCAGCGGCGATGGTCACCGCACTGCAGACGATGGTGACCCGCACCTTCGACATCTTCGACCCCGTCGTGATCACCGTCGGGAGGTTCGCCGGTGGCACGAAACGCAACGTCATCCCGGACACCGCGACATTCGAAGCGACCGTTCGCTGCTACAGCGAGGCGAACGCGGACCTGCTCGCCTCCTCGATCCAGCGCACGCTGGAGGGCGTCGCGGCATCGCACGGCGTCGACGTCGAGTACCGGTTCGAAAGCGAGTACCCGACGACCGTCAACACGGCTGCCGAGGTCGACTTCGGCGCCGACGTGGTCCGCAACGTCCTCGGCGAGGAGCGCTACCAGGAGATGCCCCACCCCGTGTCAGGGTCGGAGGACTTCTCCCGGGTCATAGCCGCCGTTCCCGGGGCGTTCCTCGGCATCGGCGCTACCCCGCCGGGGCTAGACCCGGATGCCGCCCCGATGAACCACTCGCCACGCGCGGACTTCGATCCGGCCGTGCTCTCCGACGCGGCCGCCATCTACGCCGGCCTCGCCTCCCGCAGGCTGGACGCATTCGCCGAGGAGGCGACATCGTGAGCGACACGCCTCAGTCCAGCGGCCACATCCAGACTTCCGCTGACCAGAGCAAGGCCCGCACGCTCTTCGGCATCGGCTCCGGCAATGCGATGGAGTGGTTCGACTGGGGCGTCTACACCACCTTCACTCCGTTCTTCGCCTCACAGTTCTTCCACAGCGGCGACCCCGTCTCCGACGTGTTGAAGACGCTCATCGTGTTCGCGGTCGGGTTCATCGCCCGCCCGTTCGGCGGCGCATTGTTCGGCTGGATCGCCGACAAGATGGGCCGCAAGCTCTCCATGTCGCTGTGCGTCGCGCTCGCCGCGGGCGGCAGCCTGCTGATCGGCATCTCGCCGAACTACGCCACCATCGGCATCGGCGCCTCGCTCATCCTGGTCCTCGCCCGCCTCGCCCAAGGCCTCGCGCACGGCGGCGAACTGCCCTCCGCACAAACGTACATCGCCGAGACCGCTCCCAAGGAGAAGCGCGGACTGTGGTCCAGCCTCATCTACTTCTCCGGCACCATCGGGCAGCTCACCGGCACCCTGCTCGCCGCCGTGCTCTCCACGATGCTGACCCCCGAGTCGATGAACGCCTACGGCTGGAGGCTTCCGTTCATCATCGGTGGTGTGTTCGGGTTCTACGCACTGTTCATGCGCTTGCGCATGCACGAGACCGAGGTCTTCGTCGAGGAAGCCATCCACGACGACCCCACCGGTAACGAGGACGAGGATCACCTCCACACCGAGAAGGGCGCCATCTGGCAGACCGTCAAGGCGCATCCCAAGCTGCTCTTCCAGGTCATCGGCATGACCGTGGGTGCGACCGTCCTCTACTACGTGTGGGCGATCTCGGCCCCGGCGTACGCCATCAGCGTGATCAAGGTGCCGGCGGCTCAGGCGTTGTGGGCCGGCGTCGGGGCGCAGATCGTCTTCCTGGTCGCCGTCCCCCTGTTCGGCGCGCTCTCGGACCGGATCGGCCGCAAGCCGATCCTGCTGACCGCGGTCGTCGGTCTCTCGATCCTGAGCTTCCCGCTGAACGCGATGCTCAACGAGTCGGCGTGGTCGTTGTTCTTCGCGATGTCGATCGCGCTGATCTTCCTGGCCATGTCGACGTCCATCGGGCCCGCCGTCTACGCGGAGATCTTCCCGACCCGGATCCGGGCGATCGGGCTGGCCGTGCCCTACTCGATCGCCGTGGCGCTGTTCGGCGGCACCGCCCCCTACCTGCAGACGTTCTTCGCCAGCCAAGGCATCTCCAGCGCGTTCACCTGGTACAGCATTGCGCTCGGCCTGATCAGCGGCCTCGTCGTGCTGACGCTGCCGGAGACGAAGGGCATCGACCTGAAGGACAAGTCGGTCGGGCGGCACGGGCGCCGCAAGGCACTGCGCGAGGTGTCGGGCTGAGAGCGCCGGGATGGTCAGGGGGATACACCGCTCCCTGACCAGCCCTGCCCCGCTCCTCGTACGGTGCCATAACTCGGTGCATGGGGTGACCCGGTGTCTTGCTGATCGGAGTCAGGCGGCTCGGGTGTACTCGTTGGTCAGTCCGTTGAGGACTTCGCGGCGCCGGATGGGATCGCCGTCGGATCGTGTGCCGGCGGGTGTTGGTCGATCTGATGTGGACGATGGACGTTGAAGTGGTCCGATTGACATTGCGGAGCACTCGCCCTGGGACGGGCGAGTGCCTGGTTCATACGCGCATCTCCAGCAGTGGGCGGCCGGTTCCCGTGGTGACGAGCAGGAGCGACACCTGGTCCCGGGGAATCGCGGACGCTCCCGACAGCCGGGCTTCACTGGTCGGAGTCCGCGACCACGTGGCAGCCTGCTCCGCTCGGCCGTCGCGGGCCACCACCCAGGCCACGAAGCGTTCGTCCGGCGGCAGGTTCTCCACGTGCAGCGAAACCGCCGTCCCCCATGGCCGGCTCTCCAGCTTGCCGTGCCCGTGCGATGTCACGCCCGCAGCTGCCACCAGCTCGGATCCCTGCGGTTCCCACGAGACCGCGGCCATGCCGCCGAGGGTTCCCACGCCGAGCAGCACCACTGCGGCGACGGCCAGCAGCCACTTCCGCTTCCGCGGTGGCGCCGCTCGTTCGGTGCGGGCTTTCTCGATCAGCTTCGCCCACTCCGGCTCGGATGGTTCGATCGGCTCCGGTGGTGGACCGGCGCGGTGCAACAACCCGGGCAGCCCCGCGTAACCGGACAGTTCTTCCCTGCATTCCGCGCAGTGGCCGAGGTGTTCCTCGAAACGCCGGCGCTCTTCCGGGTCCAGACCGCCGAGCACGTAAGCCCCCAGCAGCTTGCGAACTTCCGCGTGCCCCTCGTTCACCGGACCACTCCCATCTCCTCCAAAGCCGTTCGCAGCGATCGCACCGCGTAGTAGGCGCGGGACTTCACGGTCCCTTGTGGAATCCCCAGTTGTTCCGCGGCTTCGGCAACGCTGCGCCCCTGGAAGTACAACGCCACCACGACTTCGCGGTGCTGGGCCGACAGCCGCTGGAGCGCTTCGCCGACGAGCCAGCCGTCCAGCAGCCGGTCCAGGTCGTCGGCCACCGGCAGCGATTCGACGACCCCATCGTCGCGGACGAGGCGCGGGCGGCGCTGCTCGGCGCGCCAGTCGTCGATCAGGATGTTCCGCGCGATCGAGAACAGGTACGACCGGGGGTCACCGCGGGCGGGATCGATCGAATCGAGGTTGCGCCACGCGCGGAGCAGCGTCTCCTGCACGACGTCCTCGGCCCGCTGCCGGTCTTCCGTGTACCTCAGGACGAACGCGGTCAGCATGCCTCCGTACTCCTCGTACATCGCACGAAGCAGTCGCTCGTTCGCACTCATCGCACTCCGTCCTGCGTCAGCCGCATTCTCCGCGCCCGGGTGTACGTCGCGCGCACCCGGTCGGTTCAGTGATCCCGGCTACCTTCTTGCGCTGAACCGCCGCGCGACCGCAGACGTACGGGGAGTCAAGGCAAACGAACGGAAGGGAACACCATGCCAATGCGCGGAATCGCGGTCCTGGCCACCAGCGCCTGCATGATCACCATCGCGGCGTGCGGGACGAGCGAGCAGCCCGGCTCCCAGCCGCAGCCGGCCGGCACGCCTGCACCCGCTCCTACCGTGGTCAGCACCCGCACCGCACCCACCGGCGACTACCTCGTCGACGCATCGGGCCGGACTCTCTACCTCTTCACCAAGGACGAACCCAACACCTCCCGGTGCGAGGGCCCGTGCGCAGCGAACTGGCCGCCGCTGAGCGGAACTCCGCAGGCCGGCCCTGGAGTGGACCTGGCGAAGCTCGGAACCGTGAACCGCCCCGACGGCAGCCGGCAGATCACCTTCGCCGGAAAGCCGCTCTACTACTTCGCAGAGGACATGGCTGCCGGAGACGTCAAGGGGCAGGACAAGATGCACGCTTGGTACCTCGTCAGCCCCAACGGCGAAGCGATCAAGACCGCCGCGCCGACCGGCTGAACCGCGATGGGCCGTTCTCGGGCAGCCGGCCCTGCCCGAGAACGGCCTGTTCCTTCGCATCCGTGCAGCGCACCGCAGTCGAAGCAACGGACGTGACCGGCTTTCGATGTGATCGGCACCACTGCGATCGGTTGAACGATGCGGCTTCGATCCGCGTATTCCTCCCGGAGTTTCCGTGTTCGAGGAGGAGACATGAACGATGACGTGGAAGGCTCCCGCCTGCCACACCGCCCGGTGGTCAACCGTCGATCCGCACTCCTGGGACTGACCGGGGTGGCCGCTGCGAGCGCAACGAGCGTCGGCGCATTTCTCTACTCCGGCGGGTGGTTGAGCACCGACGAGTTGACACCGAAGCGAATCGCAGACCGGTTCGAGCAGGTGAACGGCAAGCACGACGGGTTCAGGCGCAACCATGCCAAGGGCGTGAGCGTCTCCGGATTCTTCGACAGCAACGGTTCGGGAGCCGCGGTCTCGAGAGCGGCGGTGTTCCAAGGTGGCCGCATCCCGGTGACAGGACGTTTCTCACTGTCCGGCGGGATGCCCTATGCCGCCGATGCGCACAGCACGATTCGGGGACTCGGGCTGCTCTTCCACGTGCCGAACGGCGAGCAATGGCGCACCGCCCTGATCAACATCCCGGTCTTTCCGGATAGATCCGTGCAGGGATTCTACGAACGGCTCCTCGCGTCCAAGCCACTTCCCGGTACGGGCAAACCGGACCCGCAGAAGATGTCCGGCTTCCTCGCCCAGCACCCCGAAACCGCCAAGGCGATGGAGATCATCAAGGCGAACCCGCCGACGTCCGGCTTCGACAACAGCACCTTCAACAGCCTGAACACGTTCCTGGCGACCAACGCGGCGGACGTGACGACCGCGATTCGCTGGTCGCTGGTGCCTCCGCACTTCGCAGCGCCGATGCAAGCTGCTGCCCCTGCGGGGAGGGACTACCTGTTCGACGAACTGGTCGACAAGGTGGCGGAGAACCCGTTGCAGTGGCGTTTGATCCTGACCGTCGGCCAACCGCACGATCCCACGGACGATCCGACCATCCCGTGGCCAGGCGACCGCCAGAAGATCGACGCGGGCATGCTCACGATCGACTCCGTGCAGACCGAGGCGGGCAGCAATGTCCGGGATACCAACTTCGACCCCCTCGTACTGCCCGACGGGCTGGCGGCCTCCGATGACCCATTGCTCAGCGCCCGCTCGGCCGTGTACGCCCAGTCGTTCACGCGGCGAGCCGGCGAACCCAAGCACCCTGGTGCGATCGACGTGGCGAAGGAGCCCCGGTGAGCAGGAATCTCCAGAACCAGCGTTTCACCGTTCTCTCTCGCCTGCTGCACTGGACGATGGCCGTCATGGTGATCGCGATGCTGTTCATCGGAGCCGCCATGGTGGTCTCCCCCACCGCCTACGACGCGCTGCGGTCTGTTCACCGTCCGCTGGGGGTCGCCGTCCTCGTTCTCGCTGTGGTGCGCGTCGTCAACCGGCTCCTGCACCGGCCTCCACCACATCCACCGACGATGTCGCGGCCCGAGCGCGTTGTGGCAATCGGGTCGGAGTTGCTTCTTTATGGCCTGCTGCTCGTACAACCACTCGTCGGCTGGGGAATGACGTCAGCAGCCGGGACCCCTGTCGTGCTGTTCGGAAGCCTGCGCCTCCCGCGCATCCTACCGGCCGACCCCACCCTGTACGCCGCGCTCCACCAAACGCACGCGGTCCTGGCTTACCTGCTCTTCTTCGCCTTCTTGGCGCACATGTCGGCGGTGCTGTTCCACAGCCTCGTCCTGCGCGACGGGCTACTCGACCGCATGGCGTTCTGGCCTGCCGCACGCAGGAAGGAGCAGTCGCCATCCGACGCGGACGGCACCTCGGCCGGTACATAGGCGGATGATGACCTCGATGCCCCCGGCGCTTCTGACCAGAGCGTGAAGTCGCCTACCTCAACTGATCAATGGGTGTGGGCGGACGGGGCCGGATGCCCTGATGATCAGCCGCAGAGGCCACGACTGGCATGCGCACTGCCGCCGAGTGCCGGAGTCGGTGATCGGCCGACCTCGGACCGTCCTATATCGTCCCCACCACGCTCACGTCCGCCCGATGAGGTGTGGATCACTGAAATTGATGCGTCGAGGCAGTCGGGAGGGGCGCCGGCCGGGTCGATTTGGCGATGCCAAACGATTTTCGGGGCGCACCACGCCAGGGTTTCGACATATCCATACCCACCGGTAGCCAGGATGGTGTGCTTAGCGGGGCGTTGCCGCCCCCAGGAGAGATAGCTGCAGGAGGTCTGCTCGGTGTTCAGTCGTGTTGCGATCGTCAATCGTGGGGAAGCTGCGATGCGGCTGATCCATGCCGTGCGGGAGGTCGCGGCGGAAACCGGGTCCCGGATCGAGACCGTGGCCCTCTATACCGACGCCGACCGCGCGGCCGCCTTCGTGCGCGAGGCCGATCTGAGCTACGACCTCGGCCCGGCGCAGGCGCGCCCCTACCTCGATCTCGGCGTCCTGGAGCGGGCGCTGACCGAGACCGGGGCCGACGCGGCGTGGGTCGGTTGGGGCTTCGTCGCCGAGGACCCGGCGTTCGCCGAGCTCTGCGAGAAGCTGGGTGTGACCTTCATCGGGCCGAGCCCCGAGGCGATGCGCCAGCTCGGCGACAAGATCGGCGCGAAGCTGATCGCCGAAGAGGTCGGCGTCCCGGTGGCACCGTGGAGCCGCGGCGAGGTCGCCGACCTGGACGCGGCGATCCGCAGCGCGAACGAGATCGGCTACCCGCTGATGCTCAAGGCGACCGCAGGTGGTGGCGGCCGCGGCATCCGGGTGATCAACGACGAGCAGGAGCTGGTCGACGCCTACGAGCGCACCCGGATGGAGGCCGAGCGCGCCTTCGGCAGCGGCGCGGTCTTCCTCGAGAGGCTGGTCACCGGCGCCCGGCACGTCGAGGTCCAGGTGATCGCCGACGGGCAGGGCACGGCGTGGGCGCTCGGGGTGCGGGACTGCTCGATCCAGCGGCGCAACCAGAAGGTCATCGAGGAATCGGCCTCCCCGGTGCTCAGCGCCGAGCAGAGCGGGGAGCTCAAGGCCGCCGCCGAGCGGCTCGCCCTCGCCGTGGACTACCGGGGCGCGGGGACCGTGGAGTTCCTCTACCACCCCGGCGAGCGGCTGTTCGCCTTCCTGGAGGTCAACACCCGCCTCCAGGTGGAGCACCCGATCACCGAGGCCACCACCGGCGTCGACCTGGTCAAGGCCCAGCTGCACGTGGCGTCCGGCGGCAAGCTGGCGGGTGAGCCGCCCGCCGAGCGCGGGCACGCGGTCGAGGCCCGGCTGAACGCCGAAGACCCGGACCGCGACTTCGCCCCCTCCCCCGGCAAGATCGTCCGCTTGGACTTCCCGGCCGGTCCCGGCATCCGCGTGGACACCGGGGTCGGCGAGGGCGACACCATTCCCGCCGACTTCGACTCGATGATCGCCAAGATCATCGCGTTCGGCCGGGACCGCGACGAGGCGCTGGGCCGGCTGCGCCGGGCGATGGCGCAGACCACGGTCATCGTCGCCGGGGGCGCGACGAACAAGAGCTTCGTGCTCGACCTGCTCGACCGGCCCGAGGTGATCGAGGCCACCGCCGACACCGGGTGGATCGACCGGGTGCGCGCGCAGGGCGAGCTCCAGGCGCACCGGCACTCCGCGATCGCGCTCGCCGCGGCCGCCATCAAGGACTACGAGGACGCCGAACTCGCCGAACGACAGCGGTTCCTGGCCGCCGCGCACGGCGGCCGCCCCCAGGCGCGCCACGAGAGCGGCCGGCCGCTGGACCTCAAGCTCCGGGGCGTCGGCTACCGGGTGCAGGTGGCGCGCGTGGGGCACCAGCGGTTCCGGGTCGGCATCGGCACCGCAGGCGGCGGCGACGTCCACCCCGCGGACGTCGAGGTCGAGCGGTTCGACTCGCACGCCGGGCAGATCTCGGTCAACGGGCAGCGGTACCGGCTGGTCACCGACACCCACGGTCCCGTGCACTTCGTCGAGGTCGACGGCGTCGCCCACCGGGTCAGCCGGGACGAGGGCGGTGTGCTGCGCGCACCGGCGCCTGCCCTGGTGGTCGCGACCCCGCTGGAGGTCGGCGCCGAGGTCGAAGCGGGTGCTCCGGTGCTCGTGCTGGAGAGCATGAAGATGGAGACCGTGGTGCGCGCGCCGTTCCGCGCGAAGCTGCGGGAATGCCGGGTGCGGGCGGGCAGCCAGGTCGAGATGGGCGCGCCGCTGCTGCGGCTGGAACCGCTCGGCGACCAAGACGAGGCCGGCCCCGAGCAGCCCTCCGAAGAAGCCGCCGACCTCGCCCTGCCCCAGCGGCCGGACGGTCTCAGCGCGCGGCAGCGGGCGACCCGCGGTCAGCAGGATCTGCGCAGTCTGCTGCTCGGGTTCGACGTGGACCCGCACGACGAGCGCCGGGTGCTGGCGGACTACCTGACCGCCCGGGCGGAACTCGCCGAGGCCGGGCAGCGCCCGCTCACCGAGGAGATCGAACTGCTGGCGGTGTTCGCCGACCTCTCCGAGCTGAGCCGCAACCGGCCGGTCGGGGAAGAGACGAAGGCGGACTCGCGGGTGCACAGCCCCCGCGAGTACTTCCACATCTACCTGCAGAGCCTGGACGTCGAGCGGGCCGGGCTGTCCGAGACGTTCCAGCAGCGCCTCGTCCGGGTGCTCGGTCACTACGGGGTCCACGAGCTGGACCGGGCGCCCGAGCTGGAAGAGGCCGTCTTCCGGATCTTCCTCGCCCAGCAGCGCGCCACGACGGGCGCGGCGCTGGTGACCGACCTGCTGCGGCAGTGGCTCGCTGAGGCGCCTCCGTCCAGCGCGGCCCGCCAGGCCGCGGGCCTGGCGCTGGAACACCTGATCGCGGCCACCCAGCTCCGGTTCCCCGCCGTCTCCGACCTGGCTCGCACCGTGGTCTTCCGCTGGTTCGCCCAGCCCATGCTGCGGCGCCACCGCGCGGAGGTCTACGCGGGCGTGCGCGAGCACCTGCGCCACCTCGACGAACACCCGGACGCACCGGACCGGGCGGAGCGGATCTCCGCCATGGTCACCAGCGCCGAACCGCTGGTCCGGCTGGTCGGGCAGCGCATCGGCCGCGAGGGCACCGATCCGGCGCCGTTGCTGGAGGTGCTCACCCGCCGCTACTACGGCAACCGGGAGCTCGAAAACGTCCGCACGACCCGGGCCGCGGGCTGCACGTTCGTCAGCGCCGAGCACCGGAGCGCGCGCACGCGCGTGGTGGCCACCGCGGTGGACTTCGCGGCCCTGCCCGACGCCGTGCGGGCGTTGGGCGAACTGGCGCCGGACGGCGATCTGGTCGCCGACATCTACCTCGTCTGGGCCGATCAGCCCGAAGACACCGACGCGATGGCGGCAGAGCTGGCCGAGGTGCTCGCGGCCCGACCGCTGCCGAGCCAGGTCAGCCGGATCACCACCACCGTGGCGGGCCGCAGCGGCGCGGTGATGCACCACCACTTCACGTTCCGGCCGTCGCCGGCCGGCTTCGCCGAGGAACGCCTGATCCGCGGGCTGCACCCGCTCATCGCCGAGCGGATGCAGTTGGAGCGGCTGAGCGAATTCGACCTCACCCGCCTGCCGTCGGCCGACGAGGAGGTGTACCTCTTCCGCTGCGTGGCGCCGGACAACCCGTCCGACGAGCGATTCGTGGCACTGGCCCAGGTGCGGGACCTGACGCCGCTCCGGGACGACGACGGCAGGCTCGTCGCGCTGCCCGCCGCGGAAGGCGTGCTCACCGCGTGCCTCGACGCGGTCCGCAAGGCGCAGGCGAAACCCGGCGCGAACAACGGGAACAACCGGTCCGGCACCAACCGGATCACCATCTACGTGTGGCCGCCGAACGAGCTGTCCACGGACGAGCTGAACACCGTCGCGCAGCGGGTGCTGCCCACGACCGCGGGTGCCGGGCTGGAGGAAGTGCTGTTCCTCGGGCGCCGGCGCGACCGGAAGACCGGCGAGCTGAGCGAATTCGCCGTGCGGATCGGCTACGACGCCGGTACCGGGATTCAGCTGTCCGTCATCGAACCGCCGACCGAACCGATCGAGCCGCTGGACAGCTACCGCCAGAAGGTGCTGCGCGCCGCCAAGCGCGGTACCGCCTACCCGTACGAGCTGACCGGCATGCTCGCCGGGCCCGACGGCACGTTCGTCGAGCACGACCTCGACGAGACCGGCGTGCTGGCGCCGGTGGACCGCCCGAAGGGCCAGAACTCGGCGGCCATCGTCGCCGGCGTCATCAGCACACCGACCGAGCGCCATCCCGAGGGCGTGACCCGGGTGATGCTGCTGGGCGATCCGACCAAGGCGCTCGGCGCGCTGTCGGAACCGGAGTGCTCGCGGGTGATCGCCGCCCTGGACCTGGCCGAGCGGCTGCAGGTGCCGCTGGAGTGGTTCGCGCTGTCGGCGGGTGCCCGGATCTCGATGGACTCCGGCACGGAGAACATGGACTGGGTGGCCGCCGCGCTCAAGCGGATCGTCCAGTTCACCCAGGACGGCGGCGAGATCAACATCGTGGTGGCGGGGATCAACGTCGGCGCCCAGCCATACTGGAACGCCGAGGCCACGATGCTCATGCACACCAAGGGAATCCTGGTGATGACGCCGGATTCGGCGATGGTGCTGACCGGCAAGCAGTCGCTGGACTTCTCCGGTGGCGTGTCGGCCGAGGACAACTTCGGCATCGGCGGCTACGACCGGGTGATGGGACCGAACGGCCAGGCCCAGTACTGGGCACCGAACCTGGGCGCCGCGCGCGATGTGCTGATGGCGCATTACGACCACACCTACGTCGTCCCCGGCGAGGCCGCGCCGCGGCGTGCCGGGACGGCCGACCCGCACGACCGGGACATCTCCGGTTTCCCGCACGCGTTGGCCGGCAGCGACTTCACCACGGTGGGCGAGATCTTCTCCGCCGCGAGCAACCCGGACCGCAAGAAGTCCTTCGACATCCGCACGGTGCTGCGGGCCGTCGCCGACCAGGACCACCCCGTTCTGGAGCGCTGGGCGGGGATGGCCGACGCGGACACCGCGGTCGTGCAGGACGCGCACCTCGGCGGCTGGCCGGTGTGCCTGCTCGGGATCGAATCGCAGCCGGTGGCGCGCCGCGGTTTCCCGCCCACCGACGGGCCGGACTCCTACACCGCCGGGACGTTGTTCCCGCGCTCGTCGAAGAAAGCGGCGCGGGCGATCAACGCGGCGAGCGGGAACCGGCCGCTCGTGGTGCTGGCGAACCTGTCCGGGTTCGACGGCTCGCCGGAGTCGATGCGGAAGCTGCAGCTGGAGTACGGCGCCGAAATCGGCCGGGCCATCGTGAACTTCCGCGGCCCGATCGTGTTCTGCGTGATCTCCCGGTACCACGGCGGCGCCTTCGTGGTGTTCTCCAAGGCGCTGAACCCGAACATGACGGTGCTCGCCGTGGAGGGCTCGTTCGCCTCGGTGATCGGCGGCGCCCCGGCGGCCGCGGTGGTCTTCGCGGGCGAGGTCAACACGCGGACGGCGAACGACCCCGCGGTGCGCGAGCTCGAAGAGCTCGTCGCCGAGGCCGACGGCACCGAGCGGGCGACGCTGAACCTGAAGCTGGCCGATGTCCGGGCGGCGGTGCGCGCGGAGAAGCTCAGCGAGGTGGCGGCGGAGTTCGACCGGGTGCACAGCATCCAGCGGGCCGTCGAAGTCGGCTCGGTCGACGCGATCGTTCGCGCCGACGAACTGCGGCCGCGGATCATCGACGCCATCGAGAGCGGAATGCGCCGGGCGTAACCGGTTCCGAGGCATGGGACAGGCCCGTTGACCGCGCGAAAGCATTGGTCAGCGGGCCTTCTCGCGTCTGGCGCGGGAGTGCCCGCGGTCGCCGGTCACCGACTCCGCTGCTGACCGCGGGGCTCCTGCTCCGCGATGCGGGAGCGGGTGAACCAGCCGCGGACGAGGTCGATCAGCGACGGACCGCCCCGCAGGCACCACAGGGCGATGACAGGATCGCAGATCGCGCAGCCGAGGGAGGAGGTGTGCGCGAAGGGCACGATCGGGTTGCCCTTGAGGTGGTGGAGCACGTCCCAGGCGGTGTGCATCAGCCAGGCGACGCCGATGAACGTCCAGGACTCCAGCCCGCGGTAGGCGACGTACGTGGCGACGACGGTGAAAAGGAACTCCCAGCCGCCGAAGCCGCCGCCGCTGAGGTAGGCGGCGCCCGCTCCCGCCACCATGATCGCGTTGAAACGGCGCCGGTGCGGTTCGCGGATCAGTGACATCAGCAGCGCGTACAGGAGGCCGATCAGGATCGGCATGACGTAGATCATGACGGGGTTGCCTTTTCGAGATCCGGACAAGCGGGGTCGGAGGGGGCCAGCAGCCGCGGGGCACGGAGGCGGAAGAACTTCGTCGCGGTCAGCGTTCCGCCTCCGCTCGAACCGTGCGCCGCTCGCCGGTGGCCTTCGAGACCGGAAGGCGCCCGGCCTTGGAGGTCCCCGTCAAGGTGTCGCCGTCGACCGTCACGTCGAAGGCCAGGTTCAGCCGCAGGGGCTTGGTGATGGCCTGCCGCCACGTCAGCCGGTCGCCGTCGAGGACGACATCGCCGAGCGGGACCTCCTCACCCGCTCCGCGGGCTACGCCGGTCAGGACCCCGGCCTCGCGCCGGAGATCGACCACGGCCTTGATCCTGCCGATGGGAGTGGAGATGGACAGGTCCCAGATGCCTTCGACGGACATGCTGCTGTTCTTCCTTGCGGTGTGCACGAACGAATGAGGGCGAAACGAGAAGCGCGGCGCACGGTCAGAAACCGGCGGGCACCGGGCCGTGATCGCGCCAGACGGTGCCGCGGCGCTCATGGGCGAACAACTCCTCCGCGGCGAGCGCGATACGAGGCCCAACTTCGCGCTCCAGCAAGTACAGCCCCAGATCGAGCCCGGAGGTGACGCCCGCACCGGTGACGAGGTCGCCGTCGTCGACGACACGCGCCTGCACCACGTGGACGCCTGTGGCGTCGAGCATGTCGAGGCCCATGTGGTGCGTCGTGGCCCGGCGTCCCTCCAGCAGGCCCGCCATGGCCAGGACGAGCGAGCCGCCGCACACGGTGCTGACCGTCACCTCCGGGTTCTCCATGGCCGCCTTCAGCAGCGCGGGCAGCTCGGTGTTCAGGGTCCGGCCCAGCAGGACGGGGATGAACTCGTCCTGCCGCCACCCCTCGTCGCTCGCATCCTGGTCGGGGACGTCACCGGGCTCGCCGACGCGGCCCGACGCACCGGGAACCACGATCAGGCCCGCGCGCGAGGGGTCGAGGACGGCCGTGGCGCGCAACGCCAGGCCTCCGGTGCCGCTGACCACCTCGCGCGCCCCTTCCGCGGAGACCAGTTCCACGCTCACCGCGCCCGCGGAGGCGATACCGCCGGCGTACAGCACTTCGTAGGGGGCGATGACGTCTAGCGGGTCGAAGCCGTCGAACAGAACGATCTGGACGTGCATGGAAAGTTCCTTCGCGTGAGGGAAAACCGGCCCGGTGCCGGGGACGCCTCCGAAGGTATGCGGTCTGCTCCCCTTGCCCCAGTGGCATGAGTGACACCCTTCAACGGGATAGTGCCACGGCTCGTCGCGAGGGCTCCGAACTCGGGCGGACAACGCATTCCTGGGGTCGGTACCGCGTTTTCCCGCCCGGCGGACAGATATGTTCTCGCCATGCACACCGTCGCCGTCCTCGCCCTGGACCAGGTGATCCCGTTCGACCTGTCCACCCCGATCGAGGTCTTCCCCCGCACCCGCCTCCCGGACGGGCGCCCGGGCTACCAGATCCGCATCTGCGCCGAACGGCCGGAGATCGACGCGGGCGCCTTCACCCTGCGCGCGCCGTGGGGCCTTGAGGGGCTCAAGGGCGCGGACACGATCATCGTGCCCGGCACGGCCACCCCCGCCGCCCCGCTCGCCCCCGCCGTCCGGGACGCGTTGCGCGCGGCGGCCGAGGAGGGCACGCGGATCGCCTCCATCTGCTCGGGCACCTTCCCCCTGGCCGCCACCGGGCTCCTCGACGGCCTGCGGGCCACCACTCACTGGGCCGCGACCGGCCTCCTGGCCACCGCCTACCCGGACGTCACGGTGGACCCGGACGTCCTGTACGTCGACAACGGGCAGGTGCTCACCTCTGCCGGCGCCGCCGCGGGCCTGGACCTGTGCCTGCACATGATCCGCAGCGATTACGGATCGGCCGTGGCCGCCCACGCGGCGCGCCTCTCCGTCATGCCTCTCGAACGCGAGGGCGGTCAGGCGCAGTTCATCGTCCACGACCACGTGCCCGTGCCGCAGGGCTCCGCCCTCGAACCGCTGCTGACCTGGCTGCAGGACAACCTGGGTCGCGACCTCAGCCTCGCCGACATCGCATCCCGCGCCGGAACCAGCACCCGGACCCTGATCCGACGCTTCCGCGAGCAGACCGGCACCACCCCTCTCCAGTGGCTGCACCGCGCCCGCATCCGCCAGGCCCAGCACCTCCTGGAGACCACGAGCCACTCCGTGGAGCGCATCGCCGACCAGGTCGGCTTCGGGTCGCCCACCGCCTTCCGCGACCGCTTCAAACGCACGACCGGTGTCAGCCCGAACACCTACCGCCGCACCTTCAGCTGACGCGACTCGCCTCCCTTCCGGAAGTGCCGGACCAGACCTCGGCAGAGAGCAAGACCGCAGCGCAACCAGAAGCACTGCTGGACAAGGCCTTGAACCAGATGCTCGGCTACGTCCTGTTCGATCGCGACGACGAGTTCCAGCTCCGCACCGCGTGCCTACGCCTGAGCCGCCAGACCAAGCGACTTGCTGTTTCCTCGCCGGACATTCTCCGAACCGCCGCTCCAGGCCCACCCCTCGTCCCGTACCACTTCGCGCCGACTGCTTGAGCAGCCCGGCACACGGGTTCGTCGCGATCGACTACGTCAAGCGCCGGCCGCATTCCCGAGCCCGAAGTAACGGGATGCGGCGCGGAATCCGCTTTACCCGGCTGCGCTGGAGATCGAACAGCCCACCGGGAAAACCCCAGGCAGGCGACCGAAATCGGGTGATCGGGAGACGTCGTTCGGGCGCGGCTGGCATGCTCGACACCCATGGGTTTGTTCGACATGCAGCCGAAGCTCGCCACCGTGCTGGGGAAGGCCTTCCGCTGCCTGGTGTGCGGCTGGCGGGAGTTCTGGTCGCGCGAGGTCAAGCTGAACTCCACCGGGGCCGAGATGTTCGGCTTGGCGTGGGCGAATCAGTCCGCGCTCGGGCTGATCTGCGACCGGTGCGGCTACGTGCACGAGTTCGCCGGGCGGAGGCCGGAGCTGCACAAGGCCGACAAGGGCTACCCGGCCGGGACCGAGGACTAGCGGTCAGGGCGCGGCGGGCCTGGAACCTGCTCCGCGCCGTGCTGATCGGGTCGGTGAACTCCAACGCGGCGGACAGCAGTCGCAGGGGTTCCGGTAGCAGTGGACCGGAGAACATCGCCAAGGCGTCCAGTTTGCTGGCTCATCGCAGAAGAGGATGCAGTCGGGGTCTGTCGGTTTTCGAGGTCGCCTGCACGGATTTTCATGCTCGGCTGCGCTCCTATCCGGGCGCGACGAGACGTGCGCCGGGGAACGAGCTATGCACCGTCGTTGCCATCGCGCAAGGAATGGATCATGCTCCGCAGGATCCGGAACGCGCCTGACTGCTCGGTCTCGGTCATGCCGGCCAGCATTCTGACCTCGACGGACCGGACCGCTACGGTCGCCTTCTCGAGCTTCCGCCGGCCGCGAGGCGTGAGTCGCGCGGGAAGAACCTTCCCGACGGGTGCCTCCGCAGGCCTGGTCACGTGGCCCTCTCGTTCCAGGGTTTGGAGCAGCACGTTCATCGTCTGCCGTGTCACGAACGCGCCCCGGGCGAGCTCGGAGTTCGACAAGCCCGGTCGTTGAGCCAGCAGCTCGAGGCAGGAGTAGTGCGTCACGCTCATCCCGAGCGGCCGCAGCACCTCCTCCATGGCTGTGCGGAGGGCGCTCGACGCCTCTTTCAGCAGGTAGCCCAGTGATGTGTTCAGGTCGACGCCGACACCGTCTTGACTCATGTCAGTATTCTGACATAGATTGACCCGTGTCAGAAAACTGACATGAAAGGAAGGAGCATCATCTTGCCCGCCACCGGCCCCGACTTCATCTCGCTCCAAGCGCGCGACCTCGACGCTTCGCGGGCGTTCTACGAGCAGTACCTCGGCCTCGTCCGCTCGCAGGCCGGACCTCCGCACGCCGTCGTCTTCGAGACGAAGCCGATCGCGTTCGCACTCCGCGACGTCGTTCCCGGCACCGATCTCGCATCCGTTGCTCAGCCCGGCATCGGTGCCGCGATCTGGCTCCACGCCACAGACGTCCAGGCCATTCACGATGCTCTCGTCGCCGACGGTCACACCATCGTCTCCGCACCGATCGACGGCCCCTTCGGTCGGACATTCACCTTCGCCGACCCCGACGGCTACCAGGTCACTCTCCACGACCGCGCCTGATAGGCCGAACGCCACCGGACGATCACCGGCCCCCGCAGACCGCGGTTGCGCCCGAGGCTCGAGAATCCGGGCGACGTTTGTTTACCCCGGGATGATCACCTGTCCGGCTCTTCACACTTGGGGTGGACGGAGTGTGACGTCGAGCCGGGCGGTCGTGGTTCAGCGCGTCGAGAGCCGGATAGAGGTCGAGGTCTCCCGCGGATGGACGTTCCTACGCCGCCCATCCGGAAGACCTCGACGTGCCCGACGCTACCGTCGACGCGGGCGTCGCCCGCGCTGATCTGACTTCCGCCGACTCGACGAACTCGGACTCGAGGTCACCGGCCAACGACTCGACCCCGACCGTGCCGTCCTCGCCTGCCGTGTCGTTGAACCTGACCAGTGGTGCCGGCGCTGCGGGTCGGAGGGATCGCCGATTCCCGGCCAGCGGCACCACCTCCGCACGGTCACGTGACGCGCTGGAGCGCCTCGGGTGTGAGGTCGGCGAGGGTCGGGTAGCCGTCAACGGCCATGATCAGATCGGCCTCGGCCAGGAGCGAGCGGAGGACGTGAACGACTCCGTCGGTGCCGCCGAGGGCGAGGCCGTAGGCGACGGGGCGGCCGACACCGACGGCGGTGGCTCCCAGAGCGATCGCCTTGACGATGTCGGCGCCGCTGCGGATGCCGGAATCGAAGAGCACCGGTAGCCCATCCGCTGCCTCGACGACGGCCGGCAGGGCGTCGAGGGCGGGCAATCCGCCGTTGGCCTGACGACCCCCGTGATTGGAGCAGTAGATGCCGTCCACGCCCAGATCCTTGGCACGCCGAACGTCGTCGGGGTGGCAGAGGCCCTTCACGATCAGCGGGAGCTTGGTGAGCGACCGCAGCCACGGCAAGTCGGCCAAGGTCAGCGGATTGCCGAAGATCTGCGCCCACATCAGGGTTGCGGCCTGCGGGTCTTCCTCCGGCGTCCGGTCCAGGCGCGCCCGGAAGACCGGGTCGCTGGTGTAGTTGGCCAGGCAGTGCCCACGCAGCTGCGGGAAGTTGCTCGTCGCCAGATCCCGCGGCCGCCACCCGGTGACCCAGGTGTCGAGGGTGACCACGATGGCTTTGAAGCCGGCGCGCTCGGCTCGATGCACGAGGCTCTCGGCCAGCTCCCGGTCAGTGGGTGTGTACAGCTGGAAGAAGCCAGGTGTCGCACCGAATTCCGCTGCGATCTCCTCCATCGGATCGGCGGACAGCGTCGAGGCGGCCATCGGGATGCCCGTGTGCGCGGCGGCGCGTGCGGTCGCGAGGTCGCCGTGCCCGTCCTGCGCGCAGATGCCGAGGACTCCGACCGGCGCCATGAACAGCGGAGCCGGCAGCGTCATCCCGAACAGGTCGACGGACAGATCGCGTTGCGCGGCTCCGACGAACATCCGGGGAATGAGACCCCAACGTTGGAATGCGGTGGTGTTGGCCCGCTGCGTGTGCTCATCGCCGGCACCTCCGGCGACGTACGACCACACCGACGGCGGCAGCGCAGCCTGCGCCTTGGCTTCCAGCTCGGCGTGGACCATCGGGAACCGCGGCAGGATCCCGGCAAGGCCGTTGAGGTAGATCTCGTTCTGGTAGGAGCCGAACGGATGGCTCATGGGACAGCCTTTCTCGGTCGGATTTTTCTAGGCATCGGCGACGGCTCCGGTCGGACCACGGGTTCAGCGCGAGCGTGAGCAGGAACAGAACGCCGGGGAGGAAGGTTGCTCGGAACTTCCAGGAGCGCGTAGCCGAGGAAGAAGGCACCCGCCGCGGCGCCGAACACCGTCGCGCTCAATTCGAGCGTGCGCGAGATCGAGGGTTCGGCGTAGCTCAGGTTCAGCCGGTCCAGGTATGAGATCACGTACATCAGGACCAGCACTGGCAACAGCCGCCGCCTGGCCAGCGCGACACCCCTGTCGATCGAGGACTCGTCCAGGGGTGCCGGCCGGGCGGGCTCGGGGACGGATGCAGAGCTCATGTCGTCCTCCCCGAGCCGCTCAGTCGAACAGGTCCGGTTGCTCCTCGGTGATGCGGTCCCACATCGGCCGGAACTGGAACCACCCCGACAACGGGCTGCCGATCTGCTCGCGCACCTGGAGGGCGGTCTCGCGGTCGATCTCGTGCGGATGCCCGGCCGCCATGGCCAGCAGCTGCGCCTGGCAGGAACGTTCCATGGTGACGAACCACCAGGCGGCCTCCGCCACGGTCTGGCCGACCGTCAGCAGGCCGTGGTTGGCCAGGACGACCGCCTTGTGGCCGCCGAGCGCGACACCGATCCGCCTACCCTCCTCCGTGTCGTTGACCACCCCGCGAAAGTCCTCGTACAGGCCGTGGTCTTCGAAGAACGCGCAGGCGTCCTGGGTGATCGGGGACAGATGCCGGCGCAGGGTGGCGAACGCCTTGCCGTGCAAGGAATGCGCATGAGCCGCCGCGACGGCGTCCGGGCGGGCCTTGTGCACTTCGGAGTGGATGCAGAACGCCGCGCGGTTCACCGGCCGGCGGCCCTCCACCACGTTGCCGGCGTGATCGACCAGGATCAGGTCGGAGACCTTGATCTGGCTGAAGCTCATCCCGAAGGGATTGACCCAGAACCACTCGGGGTTCTCCGGGTCGCGAGCCGTGATGTGCCCGGCCACCCCTTCCGAGAAGCCGAGCTTGCCGAACAGCCGGAAGGCAGCGGCCAGTTCCTGCTTGCGGTGCAACCGCTCCTCCTCCACCGAGTCGAAGGCGGGAGGGAGCATCGCCTGGAATCCGGGCGGGGTCGGTCCGAGTCCGATGTGCACTTCGGCAGCTGTCGTCTCCATCAGAAGTCTCCTCGAGGATCAACGGAACGAGTGCGCAGTCGCTTCTCATACAGGGTCGTATGACATACAGATCTGTATGTCATACGGTGCTGTATGGTGAAGCGCGTCACGTCCGGATGTCAATGCCCGTGGAGGAATGCGTTGCCGAAGGGACAGACCAAACGTCGGCCGAAGACCACCGAGCGCCTGCTCGATGCGGCGCTCGAGACGTTCGCCGACCGCGGCTTCTACGGCGCCTCGATCGAGGAGATCTGCGACCGGGCGGACCTCACCCGCGGAGCGTTCTACTACAACTACCGCACGAAGGAAGACCTGTTCTTCGCGTTGTTCGACCTGCACGCCCAACGGATCATCGACCGGCTCACCCAGGCGATCGAAGAGATGCGGGACGCGCCGGACCCGCTGAGCACGCTGATCGCGCGCACCAGCGCGGTCGACGACACCGAGCGCCGCTGGTACCTGCTGTCGACGGAGTTCACGCTCCACGCCATCCGCAACCCCGAGACGGCACGCGCCCTGGCCGAGCACGACCGCCGCCTGCGCGACGAGATCGTGCGACTGCTGGGCACGCTGTTCGACCGCCTGGGCCGGCAAGCCACCGTTGACCTGGACTCACTGGCCCGGCTCATCACCGCCCTGCACGAGGGCGCCCTGGCGCAAAGCCTCGTCGAGCCGGACCAACTGGCCCCGGACGAGCTGGCGACGACCTATCTGCCGCCACTCATCAAGTCCATCTCCCGAAGCCGGGCCAAGCGGAAAACCAGCCCCTGACCGAGTTCCGCACGATGCGGCGTTCGCAACCGGCAGGATCCGCAATGCCGAGATCCGCGAGGTCACCGCACGCCGGCTCGGGCTCGACCCCTGAGCCCGTGGCCGCCTTCCGCATCACTGACGTCAAAACGGCTCAGCGGGAACGCTTTTCGGTGCTGGCGCGGATGCGCAGTTCGGCGTCACGGCGCCTTGGTCGTCGCGAACTCCTCGCGGAGCGCCGCACCGTGCTGGTCGAGCGCGGGCACGGATGCGGACTCGAGTGACCAGGTCGAGTGCCGCGTCGGGGGCGCCGTCACAGAAACGGTGCCGGCAGGCGTGTCCACCCCGAGCCGGCTCAGCTGGGGGTGGCCAGCGAGCTCCGGAACCCCGTTGATCCGGGCGCACGGGATGTCGACCTGCGCGAGCCGGGCGACTGCCTCGTCGGCGGTGAGCGGCGCGAGAAAGCCTTCGACAAGACCGTCGATCTCGGCCCGGTGGGCGACCCGCTCGACGTTCGTGGCGTACCGCTCGTCGCCGGCGAGCTCTGGCCGGTCGAGCAGCCGCTCCGCGAACCGCCGCCACTGGACGTCGTTCTGGATGCCCACCAGCACCATCCCCTCGCCAGCGGTGGGATACGCCCCGTACGGGGCGATGATCGGGTGGTTGAGGCCCACCCGTGGCCAGATCGTGTGCTGGTGCTCCCAATGCAGCAGTGGGACGGCCATCCACTCTGCCATCGCCGCGAACATCGAGACGTCCACAACGCCCCCGGAGCCCGTAGTCGCGCGCCTCAGCAGCGCCTCCACGATCCCGGCGTGGGCGGAGAGTCCCGCGGCGATGTCGCATGCGGACACCCCGACCCGGCCTGGCGCTTCGGGCGTTCCCGTGACCGATGCCAGCCCGGACTCCGCCTGGATCAGCAGGTCGTAGGCCTTCATCTGCGCGTAGGGCCCGGTCCGGCCGTAGCCGGAGATGGTGCAGGCGACGAGCCGGGGATTCGCCTCGACCAGTGATTCCGCTTCGAGGCCGGCGCGGGCCGCTGCACCGGGACCGAGGTTCTGCACGAAGACATCGGCGCGGCTGATCATGGCTCGCAGCAGGGCAGCGTCCTCTTCCCGGGTGAAATCCAGGCAGATCGACTCCTTGCCGCGGTTGAGCCAGACGAAGTAGGCGCTCTCGCCCTGGACCGCACGGTCGTATCCCCGGGCGAAATCTCCCGATGTGCGCTCGATCTTGATCACACGAGCGCCCGCGTCGGCAAGCCGGCACGTCGCCAACGGCGCGGCGACGGCCTGCTCCAGGCTGACTACGAGCATCCCTTCCAGAGGCTTGGTCATCCGAGGGTGTCCTCTCCTGTTCTCGCGCTACTGGGGATGTCGCGGGCCATCACTGGCCAGCCGACTCGCGCTCGATTCCCAGCTCGGCTCCGTACCGAGTCAGCGCTTCCATCGTGTCGGCGGCGGCGAAGGTACCGGCGAACTCACCGACGCTCACATCGATGCCCACGTCCGTGGTCGTGTTCTGCCACGTCTCGAAGAGTCGCTTCTGCGACGCCAGCACCGTTGTGGTGTGGCACGTGACCTTCGCCAGGAAGGTTTCGAGCACCTCCTCCAACCCGCTCGGCTCGACGAGCCGGTTGCAGAGACCGGCGAGCTGCGGTGCGGTGGCCGGGTAAAGATCGCCGGTCAGGATCATCTCCTTCGCGTGGCCGAGACCCACGTACTGCTGCAGGAGGCCGGCGTCGATGACCGACGGGATGCCCAGCTTGATCTCCGGCAGGCCGAAGCTGGACCGCGTCGTCACCAGACGCACGTCGCAGGCGACAGCCAGCTCCAGGGCACCGCCGATGCAGTAGCCGTCAATGGCGCAGATGGTCGTGACGGGTGCCCGGCGGACGCTTGCCAGCATGTCGCGCAGCGCGGAGATGAAGTCCCGCGCGCTGTCGGGAGTCGTTAGGGACAGGAACTCCCTGACGTCCACGCCGGCGCTGAACGCCCGCTCACCGGCTCCCCGGAACACGATCGCGCGGATGTCCGAGGCTCCGGCGATCAGGGCGGGCACGGCGTCGATGTCCTCCCGGCGCATCGCGTTGAGCTTCTCCGGGCGGTCGAAGACGACATGCAGGACGTTGTCACGCTGCTGGACGTCGAGGATTCCCATGGACGTCTCCTTTCATTCTGTGGCGGGGTCAGCTGGGGAGGACCGTGACGGCCCAGATGAGCAGGGGGCCGAACACGGCCATCGCCCCGCCGTAGCCGAGGAGGGAGCGGAAGATCGTCGTGCGTTCGGCTTCCGGGCTCGCGGCCATGACGATCGCACCGTTGATGGACAGGGGGCTGACGTCGACGATCGTCGCTGAGACCCCGACCGCGGCCGCCGCGACGGTGGCACCGATGCCCGAGTCCGCCAGGACGGGGATCAGGATCGGCACCACTGCGGCGATGACTCCGGTCGAGGACGCGAAGGCGGACACGACAGCAGCCATGTAGCAGATCAGCAGGACCGCGATAGCCGGTGCGGCAGCCTGGTCTGCGAGCTCGCCGACCAGGTCCAGCGTGCCGAGGTGCTTCAGCAGACCGATGTACGTGACGATCCCGCACACCAGCATGACGACCGACCACGGGACGTCGGACAGCGCTTTCTTCTGGTCGGCCGGACGAAGCAGGCCGAGCAGAACGGCGAGCGAGACGGCGAGCAGCCCGATGTCGGTCCGGAAGAACACGCTCGCCACGACGAGCAGTGCGATCGCCAACAAAGTGAGGGCGGTCGTGACGGAGGATCGGGGGCCGCCGCCCTCGTTCTCCGTGTCGGCAGGCTCGCCATCAACAGGTCGCGCCGCCGCACCTTGCCCCACGGGAACTCGCAGCGACCTGCGCGCGGCATGGACACCGAACACGACGAGCGCGATGACGACGTTCGCGCAGGCCCCGATGGCGAACATGCCACCGCGGTCGATCGAGAGCTGGTTCGAGGCCAAGAGCTCGCCGATGAGAATCCCGTAGACGCTGATCGGCGACAGGGCGCCCGCCGCCCACCCGTGCATCACCATCAGCCCCATCAACAGGATCGGGATCCGGTTGCGCCGCGCGAAGTCGAGCGCGATCGGGGCGACGATCGGCACCGCGTACAGGGCTCCGATCGCTGAGAACAGGGCGGCGAGCAGGAACATCATCCACGGGACGACGAGGACTCGTCCTCGCACCAGCCGTGCGGTCGCGGCGACCAGCCAGTCGATCGTGCCGTTCGCACTGGCGACGTTGAACAGGAACGTCACACCTACGAGCACCACGAACAGATTGCCCGGGAACTGAGCGAAGATCGTGTCCGCGTCCGTTCCCGAAACCAGCAGGCCCACTACGAACGTCGCCACCAGCGCGAGCGCCCCGAGGTTGAGCGGCAGGACGGTGGCGAGCACGAACGAAACGAGCAGCAGGCCGACGCCTGCCAGGTGGATCCCCATGCTACTGGACCTCGCATCCCACGATGTTGCTCGAACCGTGCGGTGTGGGAGTCCGGTTCAGGAGGGCCAGGGAGCAGACCAGCGACAGCACGACGTAGCCGATCGTCAGCGCCACCACCGAAGTGATCGAGCCCGTCGTGGTGAGCAGGTACTGGCACAGGAACGGCGCGGTGCCCGCGAAGACCGTGGTGGACATCTGGTAGCAGACCGAGATGCCGGTGTAGCGGGTCCGGGCGGGAAAGGCGTTGGAGAGGATTCCGGCCAGGGTCGCGTAGAACATCGAGTGCGGGAAGGTCGCCAGCACCATGCCCACGATGGCCAGTGCGGTAGACCCCGTGCCGATCAGGTAGAACATCAGCGGCATCAGGAAGATCTCCGGCACCAGGATCCAGACGATCGCCTTCCGGGTGTCGAACCTGGTGGCCAGCACTGCGCCGAAGGGCTGGGCCAGCACCTGCGCGATCAGCGCGATCATGATGACCATCAGGAAGGTGGACCGGGAGAAGCCGATGTCCTCGGTGGCCCAGGACAGCGCGAAGGTCGTCTTGACGTACGAGGAAGCCATGCCGATCGCGCCGGCCAGGATGCCGAGCACGACGACCTTCGGCGTGGACCGGAGCACTTCCGCCAGCGGCAGCCGCACGACCGCGCTGGACCGGCGGAGGCTCTCCATCTCCGGCGACTCCTCCAGCCGGGTGCGGATCACGATGCCGACGATGACCAGCACCGCGGAGAACAGGAACGGGATCCGCCAGCCCCACGAGGTGAACTGCTCCTCGGGAAGCTGGGTGATGGCGATGAACGCCAACGTGCCCAGCAGGTTCCCGACCGGCGAGCCCTGTTGGGCGAACGCGCCGAAGAGGATGCTCTTCTTCTTGGGCGCGTGCTCGGTGGCGATCAGCACCGCGCCGCCCCATTCGCCGCCGATCGCGATGCCCTGCAGCATCCGCACGGTGACCAGCAGCAGCGGTGCGGCGATGCCGATCTGGCCGTAGGTCGGCAGCAGGCCGACCAGGGTGGTGGCGATCCCCATCATGGTCAGGGTGATCATCAGCATCTTCTTGCGGCCGAGCCGGTCGCCGAAGTGGCCGAAGATGACGCCGCCCAAGGGGCGAGCGATGAACCCGACCCAGATGGTGGCGAAGGCGACCAGCGTGCCGATGGCCGGCGAGACCGTCGGGAAGAACAGCGCGCCCAGCACGAGCGCGGATGCAGTGCTGTAGATGTAGAAGTCGAAGATCTCGATGGTGGTTCCGACGAAGGCCGCGATTCCGGCCCGGCGGGCCATCCTGGATCGCGCGGCGGAGTCGATCGGAGCCGCGACGCCGGAGGTGTCTTCCGACTTCCCGGTATCGAGCGAACGTGTGGACATGCGGACTCCTTCGTCCAGCAATGAGCGTTTTTCATCCTGGTCGGCCCGCAGCCGCGGGCCGCAAAGCTGCATGTCGATGGGGTGCCGCATGCGCCGCAGGCGCATAACCCACCTACGACACCGGCACCGCCGCGGGTTCTCAGAGGCTTTCTGGCGAGGACGGCCCTGACGCCGTGTATGGACATACATAAGTCAGGGCACCCACAGTCCAGGGAGCCTCTGAGGTTCCGCCACCCGCACCGCCACGCAAAACGAGGCTGGAAAACCTCAGTGAGACCGGGGTCAGAGACTGGTGCGGCCTTCGGCCACGGCGTGTTCCAGCAGCGGAGCAGGTGCCCAGAGCTCGCCATGTGCGGCGTGCAGCGCCTTGATCTTGGCCAGGGTGACGTCCAAACCGGTGGTTCGGGCGTGGTGCATCGGGCCGCCGCGCCAGGCCGGGAATCCGTAGCCTTGGACGTACACGACATCGACGTCCGAGGCGCGCTGCACGATTCCCTCTTCGACGATCCGTGCGCCCTCGTTGATCAGCGCGAGCACGCAGCGGTCCACGATCTCCTCGGTGGAGATCTCGCGGCGCTCAATGCCGGCTTCCCGTGCGCACTGCTCGACGATCTCCTCGACCGCTGGGTCCGGGATCGGTGTGCGGTCGCCCGGTTCGTAGCGGTAGAAGCCGGCGTTGGTCTTCTGCCCGAACCTGCCCTGCTCGCAGATGCGGTCGGGCACCGCCGAGTAGCGCAGGTGCTCGGGGCGAGTCGGGGCGAGGCGCTTGCGGGCGGCCCAGTTGATGTCCAGTCCCACGAGGTCGGACATCGTCAGCGGCCCCATGGCCATGCCGAAGTCCTTCATGGCCTGGTCGATCTGCTGCGGCGAGGCGCCTTCTTCGAGCAGGAACCAGGCTTCGCGCCAGTAGCCGGTGAGCATCCGGTTGCCGACGAAACCCTCGCACACCTTGACCAGCACCGGGATCTTCCCGATGTCGGCGGCGATCCGCATGCTGGTGTCGATCACCTCGTCGGCCGTCCGGGCACCGCGGACCACCTCGAGCAGCCGCATCACGTTGGCCGGGCTGAAGAAGTGCAGCCCGATCACGTCCTGCGGCCTGCTGGTCGCGGCGGCGATCTCGTCGATGTCCAGCCGGGAGGTGTTCGTCGCCAGGATCGCCCCCGGCTTGCACACCGCGTCCAGTTGCTGGAAAACCGCCTTCTTGATGGGCATTTCCTCGAACACCGCCTCGATCACGAGGTCGGCGTCGGCGACGTCGGGCATGTCCAGCGTGGGCTTGATGCGCGCCAGCCGTTGGGTGATCTCGTCCTGGCTGAGCTTCCCCTTGTTCGCGGTGATCTCGTAGTTGCGGCGGATCAGAGCCAGCCCACGATCCAGCGGCGCTTGCTCGCGTTCGAAGACGGTGACCGGGTATCCGGCGTTGGCGAACGCCATCGCGATTCCGCCGCCCATTGTCCCCGCACCGATCACGGCCACCGACTTGACCGGGCGGTTGCCCGGACCGGGTGCCTTGGCCGCCTTGCGTTCGGCGAAGAACAGGTGGCGCAGGGCTTTCGACGTCGGCTCGCCGACCAGCCGTTCGAAGACCGCTCGCTCCCGGTCCAGGCCGTCGGTCAGGGGCAGTTCGGTGGCGTGTTCGACGCAGTCGATGGCGCCGCGCTGCGCGTCGGCGTTGCGGGCTCGCGGGGAGACAGCTGCGCGGGCTGCGGCGAAGTCGACTTCGGCGGCTGCTGGGGCGCGTCGGCCGATCACCGGGTGGCTCGGCGCGTCGAGCACCGTGCGGGCGAATTCGACGCCGCCATCCACCGGGTCGCCGTCGAAGGTCGCATCGGCCAGGCCGAGTGCCACCGCCTTGGCCCCGTCCACCGTGCGGGCGTGCTGGATCATGTCCAGCGCGGCGGCGACCCCGATGAGCCGGGGCAACCGCTGGGTGCCACCGCCGCCGGGCACCAGGCCGAGGTTGACCTCGGGCAGCCCGAGGGTCGCGTCCGCGGTCACCACGCGGTAGTGGCAGCCCAGTGCCAGCTCCAGCCCGCCGCCCAGCGCCATGCCGTGGATCGCCGCGATGACCGGTTTGGCGGACTCTTCGATCGCGGCGATGACCTGGCGCAGCTTCGGTTCGGCATTCGCCGCGGGGGTGTTGAACTGGCGGACGTCGGCGCCGCCGGAGAAGCCGCGGCCGCGCCCGGCGAGCACCACGGCCCGCACCGCCGGGTCGGCGACCGCCCGGGCGATGCCTTCGAACAGTCCTTTTCGGACGGTGTCGCCGAGGCCGTTGACCGGCGGGTTGTCGAGGAGGAGGACCGCGACGTCGTTGCGCCGCTGGTAGGTGGCGGTGGTCATGAGTTCTCCGCGAATCTGGTCAGGTGGTGGCGAACGCCGCCGAAGGTGTGCTCGATGGCGAACAGGCGCTTGACGTAGTGGCCGAGCGCGAGCTCGTCGGTCATGCCGATGGCTCCGTGCAGCTGGATGCCCTGCTGCCGCAGGAGGCGCCCGGCTTCGACGCAGCCGACCTTGGCCGCGGAGACCATCCGGGCACGCACCGCCTGGTCGGCATCGTCGACGTGGCGGGCCGCCAGCCAGGCCAGCGATCGGGCCTGTTCCAGCGCCAGCAGCATGTCCACCCACCGGTGCCGGATGACCTGGAAGTCCGCGAGCCTGGAGCCGAACTGGCGACGGTCCCGGATGTACTGGGTGGTGAGGTCCAGGACGGCGCTCATGACCCCGACCGCTTCCGCGCACAGCGCGGCGGTCGCGGCGTCGAGCGCCTCGTCCAGCACCGGGAAGGCCTGATCGGGAGCTCCGATCAGGGCCGTCTCCGGCAGGTGGAGGTCGGCGAACCGCAGGTCGGTCCCGCGGCGGCCATCGATGGTCGGGTAGTCGCGGAGGTCCAGCCCGGTCTGGTCGCGGTCGACGAGGAACAGCGAGATGCCGGCCTCGGCCGCCGCCTCGCCCGAGGTGCGGGCCGAGACGATGAAGTGGTCGGCTCGGCCGCCGTCGATCACGACGATCTTCTGCCCGGTCAGCGACCAACCGTCGCCGGTGCGCACCGCTCGGGTCTCGACGCTGTGCGGGTTGTGATCCGTCTGCGCCTCGCCGTGGGCGAGAGCGACGATGCGCTCGCCCGCAACCACCTCGGGCAGGATTTCGTCGCAGGCGCGCTGCCCGGGGAGGCCGCTGGCGAGCAACCGTGCGCCCAGCACCGCCGTGCTCACGTACGGTTCGTCGACCAGCCGGCTGCCGAACTCCGCCAGGACTACGGCCGTCGTGCTCGCATCCGCGCCGGAATCCTCGGCGGCCAAGCCCAGCAAGCCCATTTCGGCGAAGGACTTCCAGTGCGCGGGTTCGAGCGTGGTCCGCGGCGGCGGCGGGTACTCGCGGTCCAGGTAGCTGCCGACGGCCTCGGCGATCGCCCGCTGCTCGTCTTGCAGGTCCACGTGCTGCCAGCTGCCTTCGCGCTGGTCCAGCAGGATCTTGGCGATGATGTTGCGCTGGATCTCGTTGGTCCCGCCGTAGATCGAGATCTTGCGCAGGTTCAGGTGGAAGCCGGCGAGCGGCTCCGCCCAGTCCGGGCCGACTCCGGCGCCGTCCAGCGAGAAAGCGCCGTCCGGGTACCGGATGCCGTGCACCCCGGCCACCTCGACCTGCTGCTCGGTGATCCGCTGCGCCAGGTCCGCGCCGAGAAGCCGCAGCACCGACGCCTCGATGCCCAGCCCTCCGTCGGCCAGCACCCGTTCGGTCAGCCGCAGGTTCGTCTCCTGCAAGGCGAGCCCGTCGATCTCCAGCCGCGCCAGTCTCGCGGCGAACACCGGGTCCGTGCTCAGCGGCACCCCGTCGACGACCCGCTGCGCGGCGATCCGCTGGAGGATCGCGAGTTCACGCTTGGCCCGGCCCACCCGTGCGGCGCCGAAGCGTTCCTGCGCCAGCAGGAACTTCGCACAGGTCCAGCCGCCGCCGAGCTCACCGACGAGGTTGTCCACCGGCACCCGGACGTCGTCGAAGAACACGTCGTTGATCTCGGTGTCACCGTCGATGGTGCGGATCGGCCGCACCGTGACGCCCGGCGAACGCATGTCGACGAGCAGGAACGAGATGCCCTCCTGCGGTTTGCCGCCGCTGTCGGTGCGGGCCAGGCAGAACATCATGTCCGCGTACTGCGCGTAGGTGGTCCAGGTCTTCTGTCCGTTGAGGACGAAGTGGTCGCCGTCCCGGTCCGCGCGCAGCTTCAGCGACGCCAGATCGGAGCCCGAACCTGGTTCCGAATAGCCCTGGCACCACCAGTCCTCGCCGGTCAGGATCCTGGGCAGGTAGCGTTCTCGCTGCTGCGGCGTGCCGTACTTCAGCAGCACCGGGCCGACCATGCGCAGGCCGAACGGCGGCGTTTCGGGCGCCCCGGCAATGGCGGCTTCCTCGTCGAAGATCTGCCGCTGAGCCGGAGTCCATCCTGCCCCGCCGTGGGACACCGGCCAGTTCGGCGCGGCCCAACCGCGCGCTTGCAGGATTCCTTGCCAGCGCAGGAAGTCCTGCTTCTCCAGGCGCCGGTGCTCGATGACTTTGCGGCGCAGGTCCGCGGGCAGCTCGGCGGCTATGAAGTCCCGCACCTCGGCCCGAAAAGCCGCCAGTTCCGTGTTGTCAGACATGCTTCTCCTCCAGCTCGAAGCACAGCGGGGCACCGGTGCGGTCCTGCAGTTGCGCGCGGGTGAGCCCGGGAACCATTTCGCGCACCACGAAGCCGTCCATCGTCACGTCCACCGTGGCCAGGTCGGTGTAGACCCGGTCGACCACTCCCGCGCCGGTCAGCGGCAGCGAGCACTGCGCCACCAGGCGTGGTCGTTCGTCCTTGGTGAGGTGTTCCATCACGACGTGCACCCGCTTGGCGCCGGCCGCGAGATCCATCGCACCGCCGACGGCATCGGCCCGGCCGGTGTCTCCCAGCGACCAGTTCGCCAGGTCACCGGAAGCAGACACCTGGTAGGCCCCGAGGACGCAGTAGTCGAGATGTCCGCCGCGCATCATGGCGAACGAGTCGGCGTGGTGGAAGAACGAACCGCCCGGCAGCATGCCCACCGGTGCCTTCGCGGCGTTGGTGAGGTCCGGATCGGGCTCCTCGCCGGGCGTCAGGGCGCGCATGCCGAGGATGCCGTTCTCGCTGTGCACGACGACCTCGTCGGCGGGCGTCCAGTGCTCCAGGGCGAGTACCGGCAGCCCGATCCCGAGGTTCACGTACGAACCGGAGGGGATGTCCCGCGCGACCGCCCGCGCCATCTCCGATCGACTCCGCTTCTCGATCATGCGGTCCTCCCATCCGCGACGACCACCCGCTGCACGAAGATGCCCGGCGTGACCACCGATTCCGGGTCCATCGCACCGAGCTCGCAGGACCGGTCGGCCTGCACGATCGCCGTGGCGGCGGCCATGCACATCAGCGGCCCGAAGTTCCGGCCCGTCTTGCGGTAGGTGAGGTTTCCCCACCGGTCGGCGCGTTCGGCCTTCACCAGCGCGACATCGCCGTGCAGCGGCACTTCGAAGACGTGGCCCCGGCCATCGATGACCCGGGTTTCCTTGCCGTCGGCCAAAGCGGTCCCGTAGCCGGTCGGCGTGAAGAAACCGCCTAGGCCCGCGCCGGCGGCGCGCAGTCTCTCCGCCAGCGTGCCCTGCGGCACGCATTCGTACTCGATGCGGCCCGCCGCGAACGCCTCCGCGAAGACGTGGGATCCGGTGCCGCTGGGGTAGGACGCGATCAGCTTGCGAACCCGGCCGAGCTTGATCAGCCGGGCCAGCCCTTCCTCCCCGGTGCCGCTGTTGTTGCACACCACGGTGAGCTCAGCGGCGCCCTGCTCGGCCAGCGCCTCCAGCAGTTCCACCGGCTGGCCGGCCACACCGAAACCGCTGACCAGGACGGTGGATCCGTCGGCGATGCCGGCCACCGCCTGATCGATGGACTCGACGAACTTGTTGATCACGACCGGACCTCCGCCGGGGACGCCGTGGACAGGATCGCGGTCGCCTCGCTGGAGAAGACCCCGCCATTGCCGTGCACCAAAGCGGTCCGCGCTTCCGGCACTTGCCGCGCTCCCGCCGCACCGCGCAGCTGCTCGACCGCCTCGATGACCAGGAAAATGCTGTACATCCCCGGATGCGCGAAGGACAGGCCGCCGCCGTTGGTGTTCATCGGCAGGCCGCCGCCGGGCTCGATGCGGCCGTCCGAGACGAACGCGCCGCCCTCCCCCTTCGCGCAGAAACCCAGGTCTTCCAGGAACAGGATCGGCGTGATGGTGAACGCGTCGTAGAGCTCGACGACGTCGATGTCCGCCGGGGTCAGGCCCGCCTGGGCGAAGGCGGCGCGGCCGGAATCGACCGCCGGGGTCACGGTGAGCTCCGGCATGCTGGAGATCTGCCGGTGCCAGTGAGCATGTCCGGTGCCGAGCACGTGCACCGGGGCCGGGTGCAGGTCTCGGGCTCGGTCGGCACGGGTCACCACGAACGCGCCCGCGCCGTCGGTGACCAGGCAGCAGTCCCGGACGGTCAGCGGCTCCGAGACCATCTTGGCGTTCACCACGTCGTCGACGGTGAGCGGATCGCGTTTGAACGCAGCGGGGTTCAGCTGCGCCCACTTGCGCGCCGCTACGGCGACCTTCGCGAGCTGTTCACGCGTCGTGCCGTATTCGTGCATGTGCCGTGCGGCGGCGAGGGCGTAGCTGGTCGGCGGGTTGAACGGCTGGTACGGGTGCTCGTACGGCTGCGGGTCCAGCGCGGCGCGCATCTGGTTGACCGCGGTGCTGCTCGGCGCACTGCGCGGAGTGGCGCCGTAGCAGATCAGCAGGTTGTCGCATTCGCCCGCGGCGATGGCCAGCTGGGCGATCTTCAGCGCGGCGATGAACGACGAGCCGCCGAACATGGTGCTGTCGGAGAAGCGCGGGCGGATGCCGAGGTACTCCGCCATCCGCATGACCCACCACGGAGAGGTCAGGCTGGCCGTGATGATGCCGTCGATCTGCTCCATCCGCAGCCCGCTGGCCGCCACCGCCGTCGACGCGGCCTGCGCGATGATGTCCTGCTCGCTGCGGGTGCCCGCGTGCCCGAGCCCGGCCATTCCGGTGCCGAGCACGGCGATCGAGGAGTTGGCCATCACCGCTCCTCCCCCGGTTCGAAGGTCAGCAGCGGGCCGGCTCCGGCCGCCTTGCCGACCACTGCGACGACCGGCATCCCGATCCGGACCGCGGCCGGCTCGATGCCCGTCACGTTGGTCATCAGGCGCGGACCTTCGTCGAGGTCCACCAGCGCGACGTTGTAGGTCTCGTCGTTCCGGCGATGCACCACGGTGGTGGAGTGCACCGTGCCGCGACCCGACGGCTCGACCCACCGCAGGTTCGCCGAGCCGCAGTGCGGGCACAGGATGCGCGGGTAGAAATGGGGCCGGCCGCAGTCCTCGCAGCGCGGAATCACGAACTTTCCGGCTTCGAGACTCCGCTGGAAATAGTCATCGACGCCTACGACCGCCGCTCCGTTGCGATTTAATTCCATGACTTCCAATAACCTTGTGGTCCACGGGGCACGCGACATCCGATTCACCGATGCGCACTACCGAACGAAATGAAATACTATTCCCAACGACCCCGGAAATCGACTTGAAATATTCGAACCCAGGATTCGTGGATGTCGAAGGCACTCACGCGCCGGGCTGGGCCGCCTGTCGGGTCGCCACCACCCGGGGGTCGGTGAGCAGGAAGTCCACGAACGCCGCCGTGAAGCTCGGCAGCGCGGCGTCCACCGAGGTGACCAGGTGCAACTCCCGGGCAGCCCACGGCTCCAGGATGCGCAGCGCGGCCACCCGGCCGCTTTCGGCCATCGGCCGGGCCACGCTCAGCGGCACCAGCGACACCCCGACGCCCGTCTCCACCAGGTGCAGCACGGCGTTGAACGAGTGGACGTGCAACCGTGCGTTCAGCGTCTGCCGGTCCCGCTTCGCGACCTCGGCCAGGAACAGGTAGTTGCTGCTGGTCCGGCTCATGCAGATGAAGTCGAACTCCAGCGCCGCGCCGAATCGGATCTCCGGCTGGCGGGCCAGCGGGTGGTCGATCGGCGTGACCACCACCAGCTCGTCCACCGCGTACCGCATCGACCGAACGCGGCTGTCGGAGACTTCCCCGGCCAGCACACCGACATCGACCTCGCCGGTGGCCACGCCTTCCGCGATCGCACCGCTCAGCCGCTCCTCCAGATCCAGGTTGACGTCGGGGTGAGCCAGCAGGAATCGGCTGACGCTGGGCAGGATGAAGCCGTTGAGGGAACTGCTGTTGGCCCACAGCCGCACGCTGCCCTTGAGCCCCTGCGAGAACCGGGACACGTCCCCGTGCATCCGGTCCACGCCGGCCAGCAACTCCCGGACGTGCGTCAGCAGCACCTCACCGGCCGGGGTCAACCGCATCCCGCGCGCCGTCCTGGTGAACAACGCGGTGCCCATCGCGTGTTCGAGGTTCTTCAGCCGGTAGCTGGCCGAGGACGCCGTGATGAACACCGCCGACGCACCGGTCGACAGGCTTTCCGCCTCCGCGATGGCGCGGAACAGCCGGAGATCGGTCAGTTCGTACCGCATGCCGCCGCCCAATCCGCCACCTCCACACCGGTCGCGCGCGCGGCCCCTCACCTGCGGTATCGACCCGGCGAAATTACCACGGCCCAAAGCCCAGGCGAGGACCCGACGAGACGGCCGTCACAACGTCGCACGGCGTCCCGGCCGCGCGCCGTCGGCGACTGCGCGGGTGGCTGCAACCCCGCTGCCCACCCCGCTCCGAGAGGAGGGCAGCACATCTTCGATCTTGATCATCGGTTCGTTCCGCGATCGCCCCCCTCAGAGCCGCGACCGGGGCGGGCCCGATTCCCCGCTCATCGAACCGCGATCACCGGGAGCGCTTCCGGTTCAGGAATTCGGCCATGAACCGCTGCGGTTCACCGGTGTCGAAGGCTGCCGCGAATTCCGGGATGCTGGCCGCTACGGCCTCGTCGACCGGCAGGTCCTCCCACGAGCGCAGCAACCGCTTCTGCTGGCGCAGCGCGGCCGGGCCCAGTTCGGCGAGACGCTTCGCGTTGCGCGCTACCGCGGCATCCAGCTCGGGTAGGTCGCAGATCTCGTGCACCAAGCCCCAGGACAGCGCGGTGGGCGCATCGATCTGGTCGCCGGTGAGGGTCAGCCAGGTGGCGCGGCCGTTGCCCACCAGCCGTGGCAGCAGCGCGGCGTGGATCACCGACGGAATGCCGACCGCGACCTCGGGCATGCCGAAATGCGCATCGCTGCTGCCGATTCGCAGGTCGCAGGCGGCCGCCACTTCAAGGCCGCCACCCAGGGTGTAGCCGGCGAGCCGGGCGATCACCGGCGCCGGGAAGTCGCGCACCGCATCGCACATGCCCTTGAGACCTGTGATGAACTCAGCGGCGCTGCTCCGGTTCAGCGTGACCATCTCGCCGATATCGGCGCCGCCGATGAACGCCCGGTCGCCCGTACCACGCAGCACCAGCACCCGGACGTCGTCGCGGGCTGCGAGCGCCTCGATCGCCGCCGTGACGTCCTTGATGACCGCGCTGTTAAGGATGTTCAACACCTTCGCATCGGTGATCGTGACCGTTGCGATGCCGTCGCCATCCAGGGTCGTCGTGGTGTGTTCGGAAGTCCTGCTGTCCGCCAAAGCTACTCCCAAGTCCGGGGTTCAGTTCTGCCTGTGACCGGCACGCCACAGCGGGCGTGCGGGATTGGTGGTGCCGCAACGAAGAACCCGCCATCAACCGGAATGGACGACGCCCTTGCGCACCAGAGCCGCGATCTCGTCGCCCCCGAGGCCGAGTCCACTGAGGACTTCCACCGAATGCTCACCCTTCGCCGGCGGCGGTCGGTGTTCGGCCTTCTGGTCCCCGGCCAGCAGTGGGTTGCGCACCATCGGCACGACACCCAGCGTGGGATGCTCGGCCTCGATCCGCATGCCCCGGTGCACCACCTGGGCATCGCGGAAGACGTCGTCCAGCGTGTTGATCGCGCCCCAGGGAACCCCGGCCTCGTCGAGCACGCGGCACCACTCCTGGCGGCTCCGGGACGCCATCGCGGCGGCCACGACCGGACGCAGCTCGGACAGGTTGTCGATGCGGGCGGCATTCGTCGCGTACCGCTCATCGGCCGCGAGCTCGGCCAGCCCGGCCGTGGCGCAGAACCGCCGGAACTGCGCATCGTTGCCGATCGCGAGGATCAGGTGACCATCGGCGCAGGCGAACACGTCGTACGGCGCGCAGTTCGGGTGGGCGTTTCCGATGCGCTGCGGAATCTTGTCCGACACCAGGTAGTTCGACGCCTGGTTCGCGTTCATCGCCACCGCGACGTCGAGCAGCGCGATGTCGATCGACTGCCCCGCACCGGTCGTCGTGCGCTGCAGGAGAGCGGCCAGGATCGCGCTGGTCGCATACATCCCGGACATCAGGTCGACCACCGCCACCCCGGTCCTGCACGGCCCGGCTCCGGGCGTGCCGTCGGCCGGCCCGGTGTAGCTCATCAGGCCGCCCATGCCCTGGAAGACGTAGTCGTAACCAGGCTTTCCCGCCATCGGCCCGCTGACACCGAAGCCGGTGATGGCCAGGTGGATCAGCTTCGGGTTGATCTCCCGCAGCGCGGCATACCCCAGGCCGTACCGGTCGAGGGTTCCGGGCTTGTAGTTCTCGACGACGACATCGGCCTCGGCGGCCAACTCGCGAACGAGCGCCGCACCAGCCGGCTCGGCGAAGTTGATCGCGATCGACCGCTTCCCCCGGTTGCAGCAGATGTAGTAGCCGGAGAACCCGTCCGCAACCGCGGTGTCCGGCAAGTACGGCGGCCCCCAGCCCCGGGTGTCGTCGCCTCCGTCCGGGTTCTCGATCTTGATCACCTCGGCGCCGAGATCGGCCAGGTTCTGGGTGCACCACGGGCCGGCCAGGATTCGGGACAGGTCCAGAACCTTGATTCCCGCGAGAGCCCCGCTCAGCATGCCCATTCCATCGTTTGTCGCACGACATCACCCTAGATCGCCCATTCCGAGAGAACCATTGGAAATTATCGAACCCGGTCTCCGCATTTTTCGAAGACGCCGGAACCAATCGCGAAATCGGGATATCAGCCCGCGGACCGCGGAATGCTCAGCGGGTCAGCCGGACGTCTCGTGTCTCGGGGCCCATCAGTGCGCCCACCACGATGAGAACGCAGCGGCGCCCAGATCACTTGGGTGCGGCGTCGACGACAGGCACGCCCAGCTCATCCGGAGGCGGTCGGCGACGCCGGACTCGAGGGTGCATCCGAGGCTGAGCACCTCCGCCGCGTCCTCTCGCACGGCTCGCTCCCCCAGCTCCAACAGCGCTCGGCGTCCGCCATCCAGCCGGGCGGGACAGCAGAACGCGCCGTTCGGCTTTGGCTTTGCGAGGTGGTTGTCCGTGCACATCGGACGGAAACGGCAGAAAGAGCATCGGCTCCCCGCCCCTTTCAACATATAGCGCGCTGGGGGCCTTGCGGCAAGACCCGGGTCGTGCTGCAGAATCTCCAGCCGAAGCCAGGACCTGCGGAAATCAGGGATTCGCGGCATATGCGTGCCCGCGGGGCGTGCCGCCGGACTGCGCGGCACAACTGGCCGAAATGACGACCTTCGCGCTCACCTGGGCCGTTGACGGCCGCAATCGACGCACATGGGAGAAGTAGTGGTTGATACGGCGATGTCCTTCTCACTCGGTCGCTACGTGCTGGATTTCCAGGAGATCGATCAGAGCCAGGTCGCGGTCGTCGGGGGCAAGGGCGCGCACCTGGGGGAACTTTCGCGGATCGAAGGCATCCACGTGCCGGACGGCTACTGCGTGACGACGGACGCTTTTCGGCGGGTCATGGCAGCCGCGCCGTCGCTCGAAGATCGGCTTGATCGGCTGTCGCGCCTGGACCCGGACGACCGGGACGCGATCAGCGCGCTCAGCGCGGAGATCCGCGGTGCTGTTGAAGGGATCCCCATCCCCGACGATCTGGCCGCGTGATCATTCGCCCGCTCGCCCGTCTGAACGAGGAAGCCGCCTACGCCGTCCGATCCAGTGCGACGGCCGAAGACTTGCCGACGGCCTCCTTCGCGGGCCAGCAGGACACGTACTTGAACGTCGTGGGGCCTGCGGCGATCCTCGAGCACATCAGGTCGTGCTGGGCCTCGCTTTTCACCGAGCGAGCCGTGACCTACCGCCTGCGCAACGGTTTCGACCATCGCAAGGTCCACATGGCCGTGGTCGTGCAGCAGATGGTCTCGCCGGACGCATCCGGCATCCTGTTCACGGCCGACCCCATTACGTCGAACCGGAAGATCACCAGCGTCGACGCCGGCTTCGGCCTTGGCGAGGCCCTGGTCTCCGGTCTGGTGAACGCGGACGTCTACAAGGTGCGGGACGGCGAAGTCGTCGACAAGACGGTCGCCACCAAGCAGTTGGCCATCCACGCTTCGCCAGAAGGCGGGACGCGGCAGCAGGCGATCGAGCCGGAGTTGCAGCAGCAGCCGGCGCTGACCGATGCGCAGGTAGTGCTGCTCGCGCAGCTGGGTCGGCGGATCGAGGCGCACTTCGGCCGTCCCCAGGACATCGAGTGGTGCCTGGTCGACGGTGGCTTCCAGATCGTCCAGAGCCGGCCGATCACCACGCTGTTCCCCATCCCGGCGGCCGGGGACAGTGACAACCACGTCTACGTCTCCGTCGGTCATCAGCAGATGATGACCGACCCGATGAAGCCCCTGGGCCTGTCCGTCTGGCAGTTGACCACGCCACGGCCCATGTCCGAGGCCGGCGGGAGGCTGTTCGTCGATGTCACCGAGGGCCTGGCATCGCCGGCCACCCGCGACGGACTCCTGGAGGCCCTGGGGACGTCCGATCCGCTGATCAGGGACGCGCTGCAGACCGTTCTCGACCGCGGCGACTTCATCCCGGCGCCCTCGGAGGACGGTACCGGCGGTCCGTCCGCTGGTGGCGAGCCGGCTCCGATCGAAACCGATCCGGCCATCGTCGACGAGCTGATCGCGCGCAGCCAGGCGTCCCTGGCCGCCGTCGAACGTGAGATCCAGGCATATTCCGGACCGGACCTGTTCGACTTCATCCTGGAGGACCTCCAGGAACTGAAGCGGCTCTTGTTCGCCCCGCAGAGCCTCCAGGTGATCGTGGCGGCGATGGACGCGACGTGGTGGCTCAACAAGCAGCTGCGCACGTGGTTGGGTGAGGAGAACGCGGCCGACACGCTCACGCAGTCCGTCCCCAACAACGTCACTTCGGAAATGGGTCTCGCGCTCTTGGACGTTGCGGATGCGATCCGCCCGCATCCGGAAGTGGTGGCCTTCCTGCAGGACGTCGACGACGAAGGTTTCCTGGACGAACTGCCCGAACTCGCGGGCGGGCGCGAGGCGCAGGATGCGATCCGGGCCTACCTCGACAAGTACGGCATGCGCTGCGTCGGCGAGATCGACATCACGAGGCCGCGTTGGAGCGAACGCCCCACCACACTCGTGCCCGTGATTCTCGGCAACATCGAGAACTTCGCGCCCGGCGCCAGCCGACGGCGGTTCGAACAAGGGCGACAGGAAGCGTGGAATTGATCGCGGGACACGGCGATTGCCTGTCGCATGAACACCGCATTGCGCAGGTATGCCACGAAACTGCGTTCGAGTTTCGGACGCTCGATTACCCCATGAGACCGTGGTGAGCGTTCTTCGGATCGCTCACCACGGCCGTTCGTCAAGAGATCGCACGTCCTTCACGAGCTCGGCGCCTGCAGCGATGTCCCCGAACACCGGGATCGCCGGTAGATACCCAAAAGACGGCACGTGCCACACCGGACCGACAGCGGTCACGGAACCATCAACGGCATCAGCCGCGCTCAGGCGCCGGGGGCGCGGTAGTCGACAGTCTTCCGCGCAGCCTCGTCGACGTCCTCGGGGCGGAGGAGCGGCACCACCCTGGACGTCACGGCCCCAGCAGCCCGCACCGCCATGGCCATGGCAACCATGGAGACGTCGTCGGGCATGTCGACAACGATGTAGACATCGTCGGCTCCGAACGCGAAGTAGAACGACTCGAGCGTTCCGCCGCACGACCCGACGACCCTTTCGACAGCCTCCCGCCGCCCGGTTCCGCCCTCGGCGAGCACCCCCTTCGTACCCCCGGCGGTGTAGCTGCCCTGCACCAAGTACTTCGGCATGTCGCTCCCCCCACTTCACCCTGCAGACGCCCGCAGCCGCGGGTTCCGCTCCCACCATCGGGCACCAGAGCAAGCCCTGCCAATCGAAGCGCGGCTCGACGACCGACCAACATCCTGCAATTGTTTTCGCTCTCGCCTAGCCACCCTCGGACGGCGGGACGACAAGACGCCGGATGCCCTCGGAATTCATCGGAACCCCGCACAGCCGCATGAACACCGAGGGCTTCCCCGCCGTCGCGTTGGGCGGCTCCGTCGGCGGGCACCGCAGCTCCGTCGGTGTCAGCTCGACTTTGACGACGGTCGACCGGCTGGTACTCGGCTGCTCCATCGCCAGCGACACACCGATGAACAGCGCTCCGGCCGCCACGGTTCCACCGGCCACCACCGCAACGGCCTTCCCGAACTTCAACCTTCGCCTCCTTTCCGCAAGATCCACCTTCCCCATCGCCACACCGCCCTGTCCCGTCACACACACTGGTAAACCCCGAAATCGCACTCGAACGGAAGGGGCTCAGGCGTCGATCACCAGGTCTTCCAGTGGCTTCGCACAGCACAGGAGGATCTTGTTCTCCGCTCGGTCCCGGGGGCGGATACCGCCGTTGTGCCGCATGTCCACCGAACCCTTGAGCAGCGTTGCTTTGCAGGTGCCGCACATTCCTTGTCCGCAGGACGACGGCAGGGTGATGCCGGAGCTTGCCGCGGCGTCCAGGACCGATGTGTCCCCATCGCACTCGACGGTCCGGCCGCTGCGGGCGAGCCTCACCTCGAACCTCCCTTCGCCACCGGATGTTTCGGGGACCGGGGCGTCGATGGTGAAGCTCTCCTCGTGGTAGTGGTCCATGGCGAAACCGGCTTCCGCGAGCATCAGCCGCACGGCGGTCATGTAGCCGGCCGGGCCGCAGGTGAACGCCTCGCGGTCCAGGAAGTCCGGGGCGATGCTCCGCAGCATGTCGATGTCCAGTCGACCGCGCCGGCCCGCCCAGCGCTCTTCCGCCCCGTCGTCCTCGCAGACGTGCGTCACCCGGATGCGCTCCGAGGTGGCTTCGATGAAGTCCAGTTCTCGCCGGAAGATGATGTCGTCCGGGGTGCGCGCGCTGTGCACGAAGACCACGTCCGCCGGGCTGGCCAGGTCGTGGAGCGTCCTGGTCATCGACATCAGCGGCGTCACGCCACTCCCCGCGGAGAGGAACAGGTACTTCGACGCCGGGCGCCGGTGCATCGAGAACTCGCCGAACGGGCCTCGTGCGTGGAGGACCGCACCGGGCACCAGGTGGTCGTGCAGCCAGTTGGAGACCTGCCCGCCCGGCACGCGCTTCACGGTGATCGCCACGAGGTGCGGGCGGGAGGGCGGCGACGACAGCGTGTAGCACCGGACGACCTCCAGCCCGTCGACCGACACCGTGATGGTGATGTACTGGCCCGGGTCGTGGTGGAACAGCCCGGGCTCGACGGGCGCGAGGACGAACGTCTTCACGTCGGCGGTCAGCTGCTGGACCTGCTTGCAGACCAGCCGCTGGTCCGCCGCGTCCGCCCAGTCGCGCCCGGTCCGGAGGGTTCGCACGCCGGTCATCGCAGGTGCTCGCGGAGGCGGTTGATGTACCAGTTGCAGAAGGCCTCGACCTGGTACTCGGTCGGGGCGTACGGGCCGGGCTCGTACGCCGGACTGCTGATCCCCTGCTGGGCGCGGGCGACCAGCTGCGCATCCTGCTCGTTGGTGGCCGTCCAGACCTTGAGCAGCGTCTCCAAGTCGTAGTCCACGCCTTCCACGGCATCCGGGGCCACCAGCCAGGTGGTGCGCACCAACGTCCGGTCCGGGGCGATCGGCAGCGCCGAGAAGGTGACGGCGTGGTCGCTGACGACGTGGAACCAGGAGTTGGGTTGCAGGTGCAGCGACAGGTGCCCGAGCCGTGGTGTCGGGACGTCGCCGAGCAGGCGCCGGCACGCGGCTTTGCCGTCTGTGGTGAAGGATTCCCCGGCGAGGTCGAGCGGATCTCGCTGGATCCGGAACCCGGTCGCGCGGGTGTCCAGCTCCTCGATGAGCTGGTAGGGCAGGCCGAGGTCTTTGTAGGTCTGCCGCAGTTCGGCATCGACTCGCAGGTAGCGCTCGTGCGCCGGGAGCAGCCGCGCCGGCAGATCCTCTTCGGAGTAGCCGTAGGTGGGGAAGAACGTGCGCAGCAGCTCGGGGTGGCCGTCGCAGTGGTAGCACTCCCGGTTGTTCTCCATCACCAGCTTCCAGTTGCCTTGCTCCACCAGGTCGACCTGCGCCGCGACCTTGGCTTCGTGCAGGCGATGCGGCGCCAGGTACGGTTCGATGCGCGCGGCCACGTCGGCGAAGTCGCTCGGCGGTTCGTCGGCGAGGCAGACGAAGACGAGACCGGCGACGCTGCGGGCGTGGATGGGCTTGAGCCCGAAGCAGGTGGGGTCGAAGCCGGGCGGTTGGGACGGCGCGTGCCGCAGCGCGCCGTCGGTGCCGTAGGTCCACTTGTGGTAGCCGCAGACGATGTTCCCGACTGATCCGCTCGGCCGGTCCAGAATGCGGGCGCCGCGGTGGCGGCAGACGTTGTGGAACGACCGGATGTTCTCGTCATCATCGCGCAACACGACGATCGAGTAGTCGCCGAGCGTCGTGGTGAGGTAGTCGCCCGGCTCGGGCAGTTCGGCCTCGGTGGCCACGAAGATCCAGTGCTTCGCGAAGATCGCCGCGATGTCGAGGTCGAAGAATTCCCGGCCGGCGTAGAACGCTGCTTCCAGGCTGTGGCCGACCGGCCGCCGGGCGACGAGTTCGGACGCTTCGATGGTTCCCAGTGCAGTCACTTCCGCGCTCCTCGTGTTCACATGGGCAGGCATAGCCGCAGCGCGTCGAAGACGGCCGCGTGGATGTTGCGGCTGGTCACGGCATCGCCGATCCGGAACAGCCGGTAGTGCCCCGCCTGGTTCCGGGCGACCTGCTGCGGCGCGAGGGCCAGCAGCGCACGGTGGTCCACCTCGCCGAGGTTGGTCGAATCGGCGAGCAGCTCTTGGTAGAGCTCGTCGTTGGGCAACGTCCCGTTCTCGACCACCACGTGGTCGACGGTCCGCTCGGCCTCCACCTCGGCGTACTCGCTGCCCAGCGTCGCGGTGAGGCGCCCGTCCGGTGTGCGGCGCACCGATCGCAGCCGGTGAGCCAGCGTGACGCGCACCGCGTACTCGGCGAAGACTTGCAGATATGCCGGCGAATTCATGCTGCCGACGTCCGGCGCGAGCATGCGTTCCGGGGTCACGTACTCGACCGATGCCCCTCGGCGGGCCAGCACCTCGACGGCGTCCATGCCCGGGTACGCGCCGTTGTCGTCGTAGACCAGCACCCGGCCTCCGGGACGCAGAGCACCGGTGAGAACGTCCCAGGTATCGGCCACCTCGTCGCCTTCCAGCAACGTCGCGTTCGGCGTGCCACCGGTGGCGATGACCACGACGTCGGGGTGTTCCGCGCGCACTTCCGCTGCCTCGGCCAGCACGCCGAACCGGAAGTCGACGCCGTGCAGCTTGCATTCCTCGACGCGCCAGTCGACGATGCCGATCAGGTCCCGCCGGCGGGGGTTCGCGGCCGCGATGCGGACCTGCCCGCCCGGCACGTCGTTCGCTTCGAACAGCACCACCTCGTGCCCTCGTTCACCCAGCACCCGAGCCGCCTCCAGCCCCGCAGGACCACCGCCCACGACCACCGCCTTCTTCCGCTCCGACGCGGGCGTGATGGTGTGCGGGAGCTGTTGCTCCCGACCGGTGGCGGGGTTGTGGATGCACTTGGTGTCGCCGGAGTCGTAGATCGCGTCGAGGCAGTAGCTGGCCCCGACGCACGGCCGGATGCGGTCCTCCGCTCCCGCCGCGACCTTGGCGACCAGGTGCGGATCGGCGATCTGGGCCCGGGTCATGCCGACCAGGTCGAGCAGGCCGTCCCGCACGGCGTGGCGTGCGGTCGCGACGTCGGCGATGCGGGCGGCGTGCATCACCGGGACCTGGAGCCGCCGCTTGATCTCGGCGCTGAATTCGAGGAACGGCGCCGACGGCGTGCCCATGGACGGGATGGTCCGGGCCAGCGCGGCATCGCTTTCGATCGAGCCGCGGATGGTGCTGATGAGGTCGATGCCGTCGTCGAGGAAGCAGCGCGCCGCCGCCAGGGCGTCGTCGACGGTCAGCCCGCCCGGCCGGACCTCGTCCATCATCATCCGGATGCCGACGATGAAGCCGGGCCCGACCGCCGCCCGCACCGCCCGGATCACCCGGCGCGGGAACGACATCCGGTTGGCCAGGCTCCCGCCGTAGGAGTCCGTGCGGTGGTTCGTCGTCGGCGACAGGAAGCTGTCCAGGAAGTGCCCGTACGCCTGGATCTCGACGCCGTCGAGGCCGCCGGCTTCGCAGCGAGCCGCCGCGTCGGCGTAGTCCCGCACGATCCGGTCCAGGTCCCACGGCTCGGCGGACTTGGGGAACGCGCGATGCGCGGGTTCGCGCACCGGGGACGCGGACAGCACCGGCAGCCAGTCCCCCGCGTAATTGCTCGTGCGCCGCCCCAGGTGGGTGATCTGGCACATGGCCGCCGCGCCGGCGGCGTGCACGTCGTCGCCGAGCCGACGCAGCCACGGCACGACCTCGTCGCGGTAGAGCAGCAGGTTGCCGAAGGCCGGCGGGCTGTCGGGGGCGACGACCGCGGAGCCGCCGATCATGGTCAGCCCGACTCCGCCGCGCGCCTTCTCCAAGTGGTACAGCCGGTAGCGGTCCTTGGGCAGGCCGTCATCGGCGAAGGCGGGTTCGTGCGAGGTGCTGACCACGCGGTTGCGCAAGGTGAGCTGCTTGATGGTGAACGGCTGGAGCAAGGGATCCGTCGGATGCATGGCGCTCCTCGAGAATTCCGGCCGAGGTGGCCTTCTGTGCCCACCAGCGTGGAGCGCCACAGCCGGTCCGGACAATCAAATGTTCATGCAGCAGATCGTGCAAACTCTTTGCATGATTGACAGTCGACTTCGGGTGCTGCAGCTCGTCGCCAAGCACGGCACCGTCACCGCCGCGGCCCAGGCGCTGCACTACACGCCGTCGGCGGTGTCCTACCAACTGCGCCAGCTGTCCGCGGAACTCGGCGTGGAGCTGGTGGTTCCGCAAGGCCGCCGGATCCGGCTGACCTCCGCCGCTCATGCGCTGCTGCACCACGCGGAACTGCTGCACGCCCAGTGGGAGCGCGCCAAGGCGGAAATGGCCGCTCTCGCCGACGAACCTGGTGGCCCGTTCACCCTGTGCGGTTTCTCCACCGCAGCAACGCATCTGCTGCCGCCGGCCGCCGCCGAACTGCGCGACGACTTCCCGAACCTGAAGGTGCGGCTGATCGAGGCCGAGCCCGCCCGGTGCTTCGACCTGCTGCTCGCCGGAGACGCGGACCTGGCGCTGGTGATCGTCACAGCAGACACCCCGCCGCTGTCGGACGCGCGGTTCGACCAGCAGCCGCTGCTCGACGATCCGCTCGACCTGGTCACGCCACTCGGCCACCCGCTGACCGACCGCCCGGCGGTGACACTCGCCGACGCGGCGAACGAGCCGTGGATCTTGGGCCGGCCGGACAGCACCTACCACCAGCTGGTGACAACCGCATGCATGGCAGCGGGTTTCAGCCCGAACGTCGCGCACTACGCCGACGAATGGGACACCGGAACCGCACTCGTCGCCCACGGGTTCGGCGTCATCCTGGTGCCCCGGCTGGCACGCCTGCACAGCCATTGGCCGGTCGCCCGCATCCCGCTCCACGGCGAACCGGCACCCGCGCGCCGAATCCTGGCAGTCACCAGGATGGGCGCCCGGGACAATCCAACGATCGCACACGCCCTCCAAGCGATCACCAAGACAGCGGCCGGAATCCTCCCAGCCCAACCCGACTGACCACGGCGACTTCGAGTCGAAGTTCGATCTCTTCTCCGGCAAGCAGTTCGCCCGCCGCCAGCTCTCGATCCGACATCAGTTCTCAACCGTCTGATCGACGTTCTCAACGCCGTGTCACCGCCGGCGGCGGCTCAGCATCACTCGAACCGGCGTGGTGTCCCCTGGTCGTGGGCGGCCTTGAGGCGACGGGCGCCGGCTTCGCGGGATCGGCCATCTAGTTGCCGACCGCGATGGGCGACATGACCATGTGACCAGGTTGAACTCGGGAAATGCGAGGTGCGTCCATGGCGGAGCAAGCGGCGAGCCCGTCTCCCGAGGCCACCCGATCGCCGACCGACCGCGTCATCTTCGGCGTCACTGCACTGCTGGTTCTGTTCTTCCTGGGTTGGGGTATCGCCTCGCCGGCTACCCTCGGCGCGTTCGCCGAAGCCGGGCTGCGCTGGGCGGTGGACGACATCGGGTGGGGGTTCGCGCTGGCTGCGACGGGGTTCGTGGTCTTCGTCGTTTGGCTCGCGTTGAGCCGCTACGGGGCGATCCCGCTGGGCGGTGACGACGAGCAGCCGGAGTTCCACACGCTGTCGTGGATCGCGATGATGTTCATCGCAGGCATGGGCATCGGCCTCATGTTCTTCGGCGTCGCCGAACCGCTGGCGCACTACGTGCAGCCCCCACCGGAAACGGTCCCGCCGCTGAGCCAAGCCGCTGTGCGGACGTCGTTCGCGACAACGCTGTTCCACTGGACGTTGCATCCGTGGGCGATCTACGCGGTCGTCGGCTTGACGATCGCGTACGGCACCTTCCGCCGCGGTCGACGTCAGGTGATCAGTTCCACGTTCGTTCCTCTGCTGGGGCGGCGGGGTGCGGTCAAGCCGCTGGGAAAAGTGATCGACATCCTCGCGCTGCTCGCGACGCTGTTCGGTTCGGCGGCCTCGCTGGGCATCGGCACGCTGCAGATCAGCAGCGGGATGCGGAGCGCGGGATGGATCGACGCCGTCAGCACCCCGGTGATGGTGCTGATCATCGGCGTCCTGACGATCTGCTTCGTCGCGTCCGCCGCCTCCGGGGTTGCCCGGGGAATCCAATGGCTGTCCGGCATCAACGTGGCCCTCGCAGCGCTGCTGGCGCTGTTCGTGCTGATCACCGGGCCGTCGGTGTTCATCCTGAGCCTGATCCCGACGTCGATCGGCAGCTACGTCAGCGACTTCGCGGAGATGGCCGCGCGCTCCGGGGCCACCGGCAGCGAGGCCCTTGATGAATGGCTTTCATCTTGGACCATCTTCTACTGGGCGTGGTGGATCTCCTGGGCGCCGTTCGTCGGTACGTTCCTGGCCCGGATCAGCCGGGGGCGCACGATCCGGCAGTTCATCGGCGGCGTGCTCCTGGTGCCCAGCGCGGTCAGCGTGGCCTGGTTCGCGATCTTCGGCGGCACCGCGATCGACCTGCAGCGCAGCGGTGCCGTCGACGTGGCCGGTTCCGGCGGGGAGGAAGTGCAGATCTTCACCGTCATCCGAGCGCTGCCGATCCCGACGGTCATCACCGTGCTGGTCATCGTCCTGGTGGCGATCTTCTTCATCACCGGGGCGGACTCGGCTTCACTCGTGATGGGCAAGTTCTCCCAGCGGGGCACGATCTCACCGAGGAAATGGATGATCGTGTTCTGGGGCGTGGCCACCGGATCCGTCGCGGCGATCATGCTCATGTCCGGCGGGGATCACGCCCTGGAGGGGATCCAGAACCTGACGTTCCTCGCCTCGGTGCCATTCGCACTCGTCATGGTGCTGATGTGCGTGGCCCTGAGCAAGGACCTGCGAACCGACAGCCTGATCCACCGCCGAGAACGAGCGGAACAGGTCCTCGCGAAGCTCGTCGACGCCGACGAACACGAGCCGGCCCGGCGGGACGAAAATCCCCCGGAACACGGCTGATAACCACACCACACCGCGCCGCAGGCCTGCGCGAGCAACGCCGCCCTCTAAGACGTCGTGGATCCGGCTGGCGTCCGATGCCAAGCGCTCCAAGCGAGTTGGGCGAACGGAACGATCACCAGCAGGTCGACGACGTAGGCGACCCATTCGAGGCGAAGAACTCGGCCCAGCGGAAAGACGACAGCGGCGAGGCAGATCAGGACGGCGACCCACGGCGGGGACATTCGGGTCCAGAAGAGGAGTACGCCGAACACCAGGAGGGCCAGCGGGAAGGTCGGGCCCGGTAGCCACAGCACCAGAAGGCTCTGCGGCGGGTAGTCGCCGAAGCGCGCCAGGGCCACCTGATCGTGGAAGCCGAATACGCCTTCGAAGAAGCCCTGCAGCCCGAATGCGATGCTGCCGAACATCCCGATCAACAACAGCAACAACCACAGCCCGGCCGCGAGGGGGATGCGTTCGCGCAACCGTTCGTATTCCCCGATCAGCCCGTACACCCAGGGAACCATGGAAAGGGCGATCAACATCCCGCCGTTCACGCCGTAATGACCGTCGACCCAGAAGAACGGCGATGCAGCGAAGATGACCGGGCCGAGGAAGAGTGCCGCCGCCTGCAATCGTTGCACGACCATCGGCGCAGGTTAGGACCCCTGCCAACGGCCCGCAACCGAACTGTGCCCACCACAGCCATCGCAACCTCGTCCTCCGAGCTTCGCCGTACCGGTGCAGTGGGCTCGGCTGTGAGACCCCCTGGCGTGTCCGGTCGGGCGGCTCCGCTACGCCTCTTCTTCCGATAGTCGGCGCAGCCGGATTTCGAGGACTTTTCGTTGTGGGGCGTCTGGTGCCGTCAGGTCGCGTGCCTTTTCCAGCACTTCCAGATCGTCGCGCCCCGCATCGGTGTTGGCGAAACGCCAGAGCAGTTCCGGACTCCTCGCCGCCAGCGCCAACCCCCGCAACGACGCGAGGAGTTCGTCGCGCTCGGCACGGATCGCGGTGGATTCCGAGCGCGGCAGCAGCAGTCCGGCGTGGTCGAGGGCGGATTCGGCATCACCCCGGCTCAACGCCTCGCGGAGGGCGTCCAGGTCGCTGTCGAGATCGGCGGCGATCCGGTACGGCCTGGTCTTGACCACGTCCTGGCCGAGCGCGTTGCGGATGCGGTGGATCTCGACCCGGACCGTGGTGGGGTTGCCCTGCTCCCCGTGCAGGAGCAGCGCCAGCCGCTCCGCGTTCAGGCCGCCCGGATGCATCGCGAGCAGCGCGAGGATCTCCGCGTGCCGCAGGCTCAACTCGTGCCGCACACCGTCCACTGTGGCCATGGGAATGCCGTCGCCCAGCAACTGCAACGACAGCTGCGGGCGCCGGTTGGCTCGGCTCTGAGGAACGCGCAGGAGGTAACCGCCCTCCAGCGGTTCGACCTCGGCGTGTTCGCCGTTGTCGAGGCGGACGATCCCGCTGTCGTCGAGGCCGACGCGCTGCCCCGGAACGAACTGCGTCGTAGACGCGCTCGCGACGATCCGGCCGCTGGGGCTCAGCAGCGCCGCTCCCCTGCCGGATTCGCTGAGGTAGTGGGCGTTGCGTTCGCGGAAGAGGTCATCGGAGGCGTGCAGGCGCCAGCGGAGTTCGCCCTCCACCAGCCGCGCCCCGGCGGTCACGAGCGCGAGCAGCGCCGGGTGCATGGTGTGCAGCGGCCCGCTGAGGTCGACCGCCCCGAGCAGCGCACCCGTCTCGGGGTCGCGGACGGGGCACGCCGCACAGGTCCAGGAGTGGTAGGTCCGCACGAGGTGCTCGGCGGAGTGGATCTGGACGGGAGCGCCGGTGGCGAGCGTGGTGCCCATGGCGTTGGTCCCGATCGCGCTCTCGGCCCACCTGGTGCCCTCGGCGAGCAGAACGCGGTCTGCGTCGCGGCAGACCTGGGGGTCGCCTTCCCGCCAGAGGATGTTGCCGTCGGCATCGGTGATGATCATGACGTGGCTGGTGCTGTCGGCCGCGTCCAGCAACGTCTGGCGCAGCATCGGCACCCAGCGCGCCAACGGGTGCTCCCGGCGGATGTCGGCGAGCCTGCCGGCGGCGAACGACAGCGGCGGCTCCCTGAGATCGGGGTCGATCCGGGCCTCCAGCGAGCGCCGCCAGGACTCGACGATGACCGGCCGCGGCTCGTGCGGGGACTCGTCACCGGACAGGACGGCAGCGTGCACCCGCTCGAGCAGCCGGGCGCGCTCGAGCGGATCGACCGATGTGCCGTGGCTAGTGTTCATTCACCTGCTGGGACGTGTCGGAATCGCACGGGTTTCGCCGCTGGACTGCCCATGGTGCGGGGTGACGCCGGTTACAGGCAAGTGCCGCCGGCTTCCAGTTCTCCCGGGTGCAACGTCGCCGCAACGTTGCAGCTCCTAGTTTCTGGCCGCACCAGAGGTCCGAGTGGCCCAGGTCACTGCTCGTGCAAGGGCCGTACCAGCACACGAGAGGCGAACGATGGTTCTGTATGCAGCTCCGGGGACGACGGGTTCCGCGGTCGAGTTCCGTTCGCGTTACGACCACTTCATCGGCGGCGAGCACGTGGCGCCGGCCGGTGGTGGTTACTTCGAGAACCCCACGCCGGTGACGGGCCAGGTGTTCACCGAGATCGCCCGCGGCACGGCCGACGACGTGGAACGCGCCTTGGACGCTGCCGAGGGCGCCGCGCCCGCGTGGGGGCGGACCTCGGCGGCGGAGCGGTCGGGGATCCTGCTCAAGATCGCCGACCGCATGGAGGCCAACCTCGAGAAGCTCGCGGTCGCCGAGAGCTGGGACAACGGCAAGCCGGTCCGCGAGACGCTGGCGGCCGACATCCCGCTGGCGATCGACCACTTCCGCTACTTCGCCGGGGCCCTGCGGAGTCAGGAGGGGGCGATCTCGCAGATCGACGACGACACCGTGGCCTACCACTTCCACGAGCCGCTGGGCGTCGTCGCCCAGATCATCCCGTGGAACTTCCCGCTGCTGATGGCGACCTGGAAGCTGGCACCGGCGCTGGCGGCGGGAAACGCCGTGGTGCTCAAGCCCGCCGAGCAGACACCGGCATCGATCCACGTCCTGGTCGACCTCATCGCCGACCTGCTGCCCGCGGGCGTCCTCAACGTGGTCAACGGCTTCGGCGTGGAGGCGGGCAAGCCGCTGGCCTCCAGCTCGCGGGTGCGCAAGGTCGCCTTCACCGGTGAGACGACCACCGGCCGGTTGATCCTGCAGTACGCCAGCGCGAACATCATCCCGGTGACCGTCGAGCTCGGCGGGAAGAGCCCGAACATCTTCTTCGACGACGTCGCGGCGGCCAACGATTCCTTCTACGACAAGGCGTTGGAGGGCTTCACGCTCTTCGCCCTCAACCAGGGCGAGGTGTGCACGTGCCCGTCGCGGGCGCTGATCCAGTCCGGCATCTACGACGGATTCCTGGCCGACGCGCTGGAACGCACGAAGAAGATCAAGCAGGGCAACCCGCTGGACACCGAAACCCAGATCGGCGCCCAGGCCAGCAACGACCAGCTGGAGAAGATCCTCTCCTACATCGACATCGGCGAGCAGGAAGGCGCGGAGGTCCTCACCGGCGGTCACCGGGTCGAGCTCGAAGGCGACCTGGCCGGCGGCTACTACGTGGCGCCGACGGTGTTCGCGGGCCACAACAAGCAGCGGATCTTCCAGGAGGAGATCTTCGGCCCGGTCGTCTCCGTCACCAGCTTCGACGACTACGACGACGCCATGAAGATCGCCAACGACACCCTCTACGGCCTCGGCGCCGGGGTGTGGTCCCGCGACGGCAACACCGCCTACCGCGCCGGCCGCGACATCCAGGCCGGCCGGGTGTGGGTGAACAACTACCACGCCTACCCCGCCCACGCCGCGTTCGGCGGCTACAAGCAGTCCGGCATCGGGCGCGAAACCCACAAGATGATGCTGGACCACTACCAGCAGACCAAGAACATGCTGGTCAGCTACTCCGACAACGCGCTGGGCTTCTTCTGATGGGCAGCGAGCGGGTCGCGGTGACCCCGGAGGCGGCGGAGCAGATCCGCCGCCTCCGGGCGCGGCACGGGCCGGTGATGTTCCACCAGTCCGGCGGATGCTGCGATGGCAGCGCGCCCATGTGCTACCCGGCGGGCGAATTCGCCACCAGCGACGCCGACGTGCACCTCGGCGATCTCACCGTGGACGGCGAAGCAGTCCCGGTGTGGATGTCGAGACCGCAGTTCGAGTACTGGAAGCACACGCACCTCACCATCGACCTCGTGCCCGGCCGGGGCAGCGGCTTCTCCCTCGAAGCACCCGACGGTGTCCGCTTCCTCACCCGGTCCCGGCTGCTCACCCAAGACGAATGGGAACGGCTCGAAGCGACCTGAGAACGGTGCTCCGGCGGCAGGCGGAGCGGCTACCCCCGCAGGCGGAGGACCAGTTTGCCCAATGCCCGTCGGCTCTCGATGGCCTCCAGCGCGTCCCGGACGTCGTCGACCGCGTAGCTGCCGCCGATCGGGGGCGCGAGGGCGCCGGATTCGAGCTTCGGCAGGATCTCGGTCCACTGGCCGCGCAGGTAGCCGGGTCGCGTCTTGGCGTAGGCGCCCCAGCCGACGCCGATGACGTCCAGGTTGTTCAGCAGCAGGCGGTTGACCTTCACCTCCGGGATCGATCCGGCCGTGAACCCGATCACCAGCATCCGGCCGTCGGCGGCGAGGCAGCGCAACGAGTCGGTGAAGCGGTCGCCGCCGACGGTATCCGCGACCAGGTCGACGCCGCGCCCGCCGGTCGCTTCCCGCACCGCATCCTTGAAACCGTCGGCCAGCAAGTACTGGTCCGCCCCGGCCCCGAGCGCGACCTTGCCCTTCTCCGGCGTCGACACCACGCCGATCACCGAGCCCGCCCCGAAGGCCTTCGCGACCTGGATCACCGCGCTGCCGACGCCTCCGGCGGCACCGTGCACCAGCACCGTCTCCCCGGCCGACATGCGGCCGCGCCGGCACAGCGCGAAATGCGCCGTCAGGTAGTTGAACGGAATCGCGGCAGCTTGCTCGAAGGCCAACGCGTCCGGGATGGGGAACGTCGCGTCCACGGGGCAGGCGACCTGCTCGGCGAAGGCGCCCAGGAACGGCAGGGCGGCGACCCGGTCGCCCGCGCGCACCGGCGCTCCCGCGGGCGCGTCCACGACCACGCCGGCCACCTCGGCACCCGGGATGAACGGAAGCTCCGGTTTGACCTGGTACAACCCCCGCGTCTGGAGCACCTCGGGAAAGGACACCCCCGCCGCGTGAACGTCGATGAGCACCTCGTCATCCTTGCGCGAAGGCGGGTCGACGTCGACGACGGCGACGGTGGACGGGCCGTCGAGATCCTTGATGTGCACGGCTTTCATGCCCTCGGACTCTAGGGAACGGGCCGCCGCGGCAGAAGAAGCCGGCAGCTATCACCGCAGCAGCCTGTCCGCGCTACGCCTGCCCGACCGAGGTCTTGGACGACCGGATCTGGCGCAGCAAGGTCTCGACGATCCGTCCGCGCACTTCCCCGAGCCGCACGATCGCGGACAGCGTCGTCTGGGCCCACGGCTTGTTGATCGGGATCAGCGTCACGCCGTTGCCGCTGGCCGTCGACGGCGCGAGCGTGTTCGCGATCGAGATCCCCACCCCGGCCCGGACCATCCGCTGCGCGGTCTCCGCTCCGTCGGTGGTGTACACGATGCGCGCGTCGATGCCGGTGACGAGCTCTTCGAACGCCTTCCGCAGGATGCTGCCCTCCCGGAAGAAGATCAGCGGTTCGCCGGCCAGGTCGTCGATGTCGAAGGTCTCGGCGCGCGCCAGCGGGTGCGAGTCGGGCACGCACAGGACCAGCCGTCCGGTCATCAGGTCGATGTGGTGCAGTCGTTCGTCGTCCGGCGGCTCGCCGGGCAGCGGGATCCGGGTGATCAGGCCGATGTCGAGCTTCCCGTCCAGGACTCCGTCGCGCACGACGTAGGTCCCGCCTTCGGTGACCTCGAACCGGATGTTCGGATGCCCTTCGTGCAACTCGCGGACCACGTGCGGCAGCACCCGCATGCTCCCGATGGCCACCGTGCCGAGGCGCACCTTGCCGATCTTCAGGCCGTCGATCGCGCTGGCTTCCTGGCGGAGCAGGTCCTCGGCCCGGATCGCCGACTTCACGTGCGGCAGGATCCGCTCGGCGGCATCCGTCGGGCGCACGCCGTGCGCCCCGCGCATGACCAGGACGACGCCGAGGTCTTCTTCGAGCCGCTGCACCTGGTTGGTGATGGTCGGCTGGGAGACGCCGAGCTCGTGGGCCGCTTGGCGGAAGGAGCCGGTGCGAAGTGCTGCTTCGAGGTAGCGCAACTGCTCGAATCTCACGCTCGGCCCCTACTCCCGCCGGGTCGACGGCGCCGCTGCCGTCGATTCCGGTCATCGTATGCCGACGATCCCGGCGGGCCTAGGTCTCAGCGAGCGAGCAGGTCGAGGCCGGTCGCGTCGACCGCGCGCGCCCCGCCGTCGATCGGGATCGTGGCGCCGGTGATGTAGCCCGCGGCCGGGGTGAGCAGGAACGCGATGGTCGCGGCGACCTCGTACGGCTGGCCCAGCCGCCGGAGCATCGTCTTGCCGCTGAACTGCTCGATCATCGTGCGGGCGTGCGCTCCGGCGAGGAGGCGGGGCGACAGGAACAGCCCGGGTGCGACGGCGTTGACCCGGATCCCCTCCGGCCCGTACTCGTCGGCCAGCTGACGCACCCATCCCTCGAGCGCCGCCTTCGCCGGGCCGTACCCCGCGGCGTAGCTGCCCGCGCGCGTGCCGTTGATGCTCGAGACGTGGACGATCGACGAGCCGGGTCGCGCCAGCATCGGAGCCAGGTGCTGGGCGGCGAGGAAGGCGTGCGTCAGGTTGACCCGGAAGTCCTTCTCCCACTCGGCGAGCGTGAAGGCCGGCAGCGGTTTGCGCTGCATCTGGCCGATGACGTCGACGTATCCGTGCAGCGGTGCACCGGCGGCGTGCTCGGCCAGGGACCGCGCACCGTCCTCGGACGAGACGTCGGCGACGAACCGGTCGGCGTCGAGTTCATCGGCGAGGCGGCCCAGTGCGTCCTCGTCGACGTCGACGAGCAGCAGCCGCGCGCCGCGGGAAGCGAGCGTGCGTGCGACGTGCTCGCCGATGCCGGCCGCACCGCCCAGGACGGCGTACCGCTTGCCGTCGAGCCGGAACAGCCGGTCGTGGGGGACGTCCGCGGCGGCGACGGCGTCGTGGGGATCGTCGAACACGGTCTCACGCTCCGTTCACGAAGTCGGCGATGAGGCGCCAGGTCTGCTCGGGATGGCTGATGTTCGGCGCGTGCTTGTAGGGCACGGGGGCGACGGTCACCGCCGCGCACCGGTCGGCCAGGTGCTTCACCCAGCCGCGTTCGACCAGCGGATCACCCGCGCAATCGAAGAGCAGGACCGGGGTCGTGACGTCCGCGAACGGCGCCGGGTACGGATCGGCCGGACGCGCGGTCCGCAAGGGCTCGGGCGGTGTCGCGTGCGGCGCCAGCATCCCGGCGTAGTGGCCCGGCATCGCGGCCCACCGCATCCGCGCGTCGACCTGGTCCTCGATGCCCGGGTAGTCGTCGCACAGCAGCCGGACGATCCGGGCCATGTCCTCGCGGGTGCCGTCGTAGCCGGCCAGTTCGGCGCTCGCCGCGCTGCGCCAGGGGCCGCCGGTACCGCTGATCGACGTGACCGAAGCGAGGCGCCCGCTCAACCGGTCGTCCAGCAGCGCGCGGAGCGCGATCGAGCCGCCGAAGGAGTTCCCGACCAGGTGGATCGGACCGTCCACATCGAGCTGGTCGAGCAGCGCGTACACGTGGCGCAACCGGAAGCCGAACGGCGACTGGTCCAGCCGCACCGCCTTGGCCGAACCGCCGAAGCCCAGCAGGTCCGGCGCGATGACGCGGTGCGTCTGCGCCGCGAGCGGCAACAGCGTCCCCCAGGTGACGTCCGAGGACGCGCCCCACGCGCCGTCGTGGAGGAAGACGACGGTGCTGCCCCGGTCCTCGCCCCCGATGAGGTATCGGGTCTCGAGGTCGTTGACGACGGTGTTCTTCTCGGTGATCACGGCGAGACAAGTCTCCTTAGGACGGTGCGGTCAGCGGAATTCGTACTGCTCGGGATCGACTGCCTGGGTGCTGCTGATGTACCGGTGCGCCGACAGCGGCCACATGATGGTGGAGCGGCCCTCCGCGTTCTGGTACCAGCTGTGCGTTTTGGACCATCCCCACACGCGCATCGCGCTCGCCTCGGCCACTTCGTCCTTGTACTTCTCGAAGACGTCGCGGCGCAGCGACAAGGAGGACTTGCCCGACTCCAGCAACCGCTCGATCGCGCTGAGGATGTACACCGACTGGCATTCGATGAACAGCACGAGGTTTCCGTGCAGCAGGAGGTTGGTGTTGGGGCCGTACATGCAGAACAGGTTCGGGAAGCCCGGAACGGTCAGGCCCAGGTAGGCGCACGCGTCGACGCCCCACGACTCGTGCAGGTCCGCCCCGCCCTCCCCGGTGACCTGCATCGGCATCAGGAAGTCCGAGGCGTTGAAGCCGGTTCCGAAGACGATGACGTCCACCGGGACGTAATGACCGTCGGCCGTGTGGATCCCGCTTCCGTCGATGCGGGCGATGCGTTCGGTGACCAGCTCGACGTGGTCCTGCTTGAGCGTGCCGATCCAGGTCCCGTCGTCGCGGACGATCCGCTTGGCGCCGGGCGGGTAGTCCGGGACGATCTTCGCCGCGAGGTCCGGCCGGTCCTCGACCTGGCCGAGCAGGTAGTCCGTCAGAAGTTCGCGCAGCCGCTCGTTGGGTGCCGACACGGCCCGTTCGGTGGGCGGGTACGCCGGGTCGACGGTCGCGGCGGCGAGCCGTCCGATGGCCCTCGGCAGGAATATCGAGAAGCGGTAGTACGCGCGGTACAGCGGAACCTCGCGCAGGAGTGCGCGCTCGTCGTCGGGGATCTCCTGCCGGAGCTCGGGAGTCGGCTGCAGGTACGGCGCGCTGCGCTGGAAGATCGTCAGCGACGCCGCGGACCGCGCGATCGCCGGCGCCGCCTGGACGCCGGTCGCGCCGGTGCCGATGATCGCCACCCGCTTGCCGGTGAGGTCGACGTCGTGGTCCCACTGCGCGGTGTGGAACACGGGACCGTCGAAGGTGTCCAGTCCGTCGATGCGCGGGATCATCGGGCGGTTCAGCTGTCCGACCGCGGACACGACGATGGTGAATTCCTCGGTCCGGGAGCGGTCGTCCGGCCCGGTGGTGGCGACCGACCACAGGTGCCGCGAGTCGTCCCAGCTCGCCGAGACGACCTCGGTGTCGAACCGGATGTGCTCGAGCAGCCCGTTCTGCTCGGCGAACGCCCGCAGGTAGTCGAAGATCACGTTCTGCCGGCAGAAGTACGACGGCCAGTCGTGCGGGAAGAAGGAGTAGGTGTAGATGTGGCTGTGCACGTCGATCCGGCAGTCGGGATAGCTGTTCTCGTACCAGGTCCCGCCGACGTCGCCGTTCTTCTCGATGATCGTGAAGTCCACGCCGGCCTGCTTCATCCGCAGCCCGGCCATCAGGCCGGACAGGCCGGCCCCGACGATCGCCACCCGCATCGGCCGATCCGGGGCGAGCCGGTCCTTCGTCCACTTCGGAGCGCGGGGATCGGTACCCGGTGGGACGAAGGCGACGCGCAGCAGTGCGGCGTCCTCTCCTGCGGAGCGGTCGAGCGCCCATTCCGCGATCGCTTCGAGGACTGCCGCGGACGGCTCGACCGGCCACGCGGCGATGTCCTGCAGGTACGGCTCGAGCGTCGCCAGGCAGAACGCCCGGGCCTCCGCGTCCGTCTCGGCGTCGAGACCGGTCGCGGGTAGCAGGTCCGGGTTCGGGCGCCATTGCGGGCGGAGCACGGACGGGTCATCGGTCAGGTGCGCGACGAGCATCAGCAGCGCGGGCGTTTGCGCCGCCCGCAGGTGATCGAGCAGCTCCTCCGGGGACTGGGCGGAATCAGACAACGCGGGCATCCTTCGAGGTGTCGTTGTGCGGCGGGGACGGCTCGGGGGAATCGAGGAACTCCCGGAGCAACGCCGCTACGGGCACGGGATGGGTGAAGGCGGCGAGGTGACCGCCGGGCGCGAATCGCAGCCGCGAGTGCGGGATGCGCGCGTGCAGGTTCTCGATGACCGTGCGCGGGGTGCTCACGTCGTCGGTGCCACCGATCACCAGCGTCGGCACCGACGGCGGCACGTCGAAGTCGCCGACGGCGGTCATCGCCTCGAGGAACGCGGCGTGGATGGCGGGATCGCCGCCGAGGAACTGGTCCCGGGCCCGGGTGATCAGCGGATCCGGCCGCTGGGGATCGCCGAACCAGCGGGTCATCGTCATGTCGGCGAGCGCGGCCAGCCCGCCTGGTGCCCGGGCCGCGTCCGCGCGCGAACGAGATCCGGCCCGCGCGTTGTCGTCGTACGCCCCGGCCGTCGCGATGAGGACCCCGGCCTCGACGGCATCGGGGTGGCGATGCGCGAGTGCTTGCGCGACCATGCCCCCGAGCGAGATCCCCACGACCGGGTACCGGGTCAGGCCGAGCTGCTCGGCGATGAGCGCGATGTCGTCGGCGAGCACGTCCAGCGAGATCGAATCCGGGGCTCCCCCGCTGGCGCCGTGGCCGCGGAGGTCGGGGATGACGCAGCTGAACGTGTCCCCGAGTTCCGCCGCGAGCGGTTCGAACCACGAGCCGTCGAGCGCGAGCGAGTGCACCAGCACCACCGGGCGCGGGCCGCTCCCCACGACCCGGTACGCCAGGCTGGTGCCGTCCGGGGCAACGATGCGCTCGATCATGCGGAGGCCTCCTCGTCCGCCCGTCGGCGTTCCTCGGCTGCGGCCACCTCTTCCCGGAGGCGAGCCGAGAGCGTTTCCAGGTATTCGGCGAATTCCGGGGACGAGGTGCGCATCTCCTGCGTGCGCGGCCGTTCCAGGTCGATCCGGATGTCGGCGACGATCCGGCCCGGGCGGGCGGCCATCAGCACGACCCGGTCGCTGAGCAGGATCGCCTCTTCCAGGTCGTGGGTGACGAAGACGACCGTGGGCCGTTCCGCCTCCCAGAGCCTGATGAATTCCTGCTGCTGGTTCGCGCGGGTCTGGGCGTCCAGCGCCGCGAACGGCTCGTCCATCAGCACGACCCGGGGGCTCTGCACGAGCGTGCGCGCGATCGCGACCCGCTGGCGCATGCCTTGCGACAGGTGCAGCACGTCCGAGTCGGCGAACTCCTCCAGCCGCACGCGGCGCAACCACTCGTCGGCGCGCCGTTTGCGTTCCGCCGCCGGGACGTGGCGCACTTCGAGGCCCAGTTCGACGTTCCGGCGGACCCGCCGCCACGTCAGGAGCGCGTCGCGGGCGAACATGAAGGCGACGTCGTCGGAGGTGCCGCTGACCGGTTCGCCGTCCAGCGCAACAGTTCCGGCCCGCGGCCGCTCCAGTCCCCCGGCCATGGAGAGGGCCGTCGTCTTCCCGCATCCCGACGGGCCCACGATGCTGACGAACTCCGACGCGCCGATGTCCAGGTTGAAGTCCTCCAGGACCAGCACCGCGCGACGGCCGTGGATGAAGTTGTGGCTGACGTGGCGGAATTCGATCGGCGCTCCGGCCGGGCGCCTGCTGGGAGGCCGGTGATCCGCCGCCTGGTCCGCGACTTCCGTCCTCGGATTCGCCGTGCTGGTCTGCCTCATTGCAACTCCGCTGGGTCGAGAGGTGGACCGTGGTGCGGCTGGGACGGCGTCTCGTGCCTCTCGGGAACGCGTTCGCCATCGAACAGTCCGCGTACGTCGAATGCGGCTGATCGACCGCTTTCCGACCGTGCCACGCCGGTTCGGTGATGCTCCGCGCCCCGACGCGCGGCTGTCAATACAGAACGGCGCTGCGCGGAACTATCGCGCCGATAGCCCGCGGGCCGTTGCCAGGAGAGCACCCGGTGGCGAGCCTGGTCCGAACCGGACCTTCGGAGGGAAAACGATGACAGCTGCGCAGCAAGCGGTTTCGCCGTTCGGCGGCGTGCAGTTCGACTTTCGCGGCCGGGTGGCGATCGTCACCGGCGCGACCGGCGGCATCGGCGGCGCGGTCGTCGACCTGTTCGCCGCGTCCGGGGCCGACCTGGTCGTCCACGGCCGGCGCGCCGACGCGCTGCAGGACGTGGTCTCGCGCGTGCGCGAGCTGGGACGCGACGCGGTGGCGGTCACCGGCAACATCCGCGACCCGCAGACCGCGGCCGACATCGCCGCCGCGGCGGAAGATCGCTTCGGCCGGGTGGACATCCTCGTCAACAACGCCGGCGGCAACTTCGGCGCGCGTCTCGAGGAGTTGTCGGTCAACGCGTGGAACGCCATGATCGAGGCCAATCTCAGCGGCGCGTTCCACCTGGCCACCGCATGCCTGCCGGGGTTCCGGCGCCGAGGCGGCGGCGCGGTGGTCAACATCGGATCCGCCTCCGCCGGTCACGCGCACCCGCTGCGCGGGGCGTACGCCGCCGCGAAGGCCGGGCTCGCGTCGCTCACCCGGACCATGGCGTGGGAATGGTCGGATCTGAACGTGCGGGTGAACTGCCTGGAGCCCGGAGCGGTGGTCACCGCGGCGTCCCGGTTCGCGGCCGACGACGTCGAAGCCCGGGTCGCCCGGTTCGTCGCCATGAACCGGCTCGGCCGCCCGGAGGACATCGCGTCCGTGTGCCTGTTCCTGTGTTCGGCCGCAGCGACGTACCTGACCGGGCAGACCGTGATCGTCAACGGCGGGCCGCACACGGCCACCCCCGCCGACATCGACCTGGTGCGCGCTCCGGTGGCGGCGGAGTAGCGATGCTTCTCGTTCTCGCAGGAATCCGGGAGGAACAATGAGCCGATCGATCGTTTCGGACGGAGCCGCCGGCGAGGAGGCGAAGGCCGCCGGGTTGTCCGGTACCGACCTCTCCGCGATGGAACTCGCGGTCTTCGCCGAACGGCGCAAGCGCCGGACCCGGGTCCGGCTGCAGGTGTGGGCGATCCGCTGCGCGGTCGCGATCGCGTTCATCGGCGGCTGGTACTTCGCATCCCGACGAGGGCTCATCAACCCCTTGTTCGTCTCCTCCCCCGACGCGGTCGCTAAGGGCCTCGTCAGCCAGCTCGGGCAGGCGGAGTTCTGGACCGATGTGACCGCGACGTTCGCCGGCGCGCTCGCCGGTCTCGCGGCCGGTGGCTTCCTGGGCATCGTGACCGGTGTCGTGTTCTCGCGGTCCGAGGTGCTCGAACGCGCCGCAACTCCGTTCCTGACCCTCGCCAACAGCCTGCCCCGGCCAGCGCTGGCGCCGATCTTCATCCTCTGGTTCGGCCTCGGCTTCGCGCCGAAGGCGCTCGTCGCCGGCAGCGTCGTGTACTTCGTCCTGCTGACGTCGACGCTCGCCGCGCTGCGCGGGATCGACCACGACGTCGTGCAGCTGACCAGGTCGCTGTCCATGTCGCCCGTCCAGCGCTTCCTGAAGATCGAGCTTCCGGCGGCGCTGCCGAGCATCGTCGGCGCGTTGCGCCTCGGTGCGGTGTACGCCGTGCTCGGTGCGGTCCTCTCGGAGATGGTCGGCGCGTACTACGGCCTCGGCCAGCGGCTGGTCGTGCTCACCAGCAACTTCAAGGTCGCCGATTCGTTCGCCGTCCTGCTGTTCATGGGCGTCATGTCGATGGTCCTGGACTACGCGATCAAGGGCCTGGAGCAGCTGGTCGCGAGTCGGTCCCGATGAGCGGGCCGCTCCTGATCACCGGCGGCGCGTCCGGCATCGGCGCCCGGCTGGTCGAGTCGCTCGCGGGCGAACGGCCGGTCGTCGTGCTGGACCCGGCTGCGCCCGAAGCTCCGGTGCCGGGCGTGCGGTACGTCGCGGGAGACGTGACCGATCGGGACGGACTGGTGGCCCTCGTGGCGGACCTCTGCGCGGATCGTCCCCTGTCCGGGCTGGTCCACTGCGCCGGCATCTGCCGCACCGGGCCGTTCCTGGACATGCCGCGGGACGAGTGGGCCCGGGTGCTCGAGGTCAACCTGCACGGCACCCTCGCCACCGTCCAGGCGTGCGCGGCGGCGATGTCCGACGGCGGGCGGATCGTGCTGTTCTCCTCCGGTACCGCGTTCGATGGGGTCGGACTTCCCTTTCGTCCACCGGGTTTTGCGGTCCGGCCGGTCGACATCGACGACCGCGACCCCGCCGGCGGTGAGCACCCGGGCGAGTTCGGCCCCGTAGGCGCCGGTGCCCTCCACCCCCACCGCGATGAGCGTGCCGTGCGAGCGCATCCAGTCCAGCAGGTCCCGGTAGCCCCGGATCGTGGTCGGGAACTCCTGGTCTGCCAGGTGCCGACCGACCGAGTCGATCACCGCTGCGTGGTGGGTCAGGCCGTGGGTATCGACTCCGCCGGTGACCTCCGGGACATCGTGGGTCATGCTCGTCATGTCCGTCCTTGCGTATCCGTTCCGAGGGCGGCACGCGCCGGTCGGGCGGGTGGACAAGACAGTGACGGGGCTTCTGGACCAAGCTCCTATGAAGTCACACGCACCCGTCCGGCCGCGTGCGTGGTGACGCCCCAGCAGGCCGACAAATCCCAAACAGGACAGTCAAGACGTCAGTCAGAGGGTGGGTCAGACCCGCCTACGGCGTCACCACGAACATCATCACTGTCAGAGGGTGACGTTGAGTTCCTTGAGGCTGAAGAACGCCCGATCGTCCCGATAGGACAGATGCGTGACCTCGGGGTCGACGAGCTTCATGTCGGGGAACCGCGCGAAGATCCTGGGCACCGCGACCATCAGCTCCATCCGGGCGAGGTTCTGCCCGACGCACTGGTGCGAGCCGAAGCTGAAGGCGAGGTGCTGCGGTTTCTCGGCGGGGATCTCGAAGTCCTCCCACGTGGTGCGGGCGTACTTGCTCTCGTCGTGGTTGGCCGACCAGATGGACGCGACAACGCCTTCGCCCTGCCGGAAGGTGTGCTCGCCAATCGTGATGTCCTCCGTGGCGGCACGGCGCGGCCCCATCCGCGCGACCGAGTGCACGCGCAGGAGCTCCTCGATCGCGACGTCCCACCGGCGTTCCCCGGAGAGCAGCAGCGCGAGCTGATCCGGCCGCTTCAGCAGGGTGAAGATCGACAGCCCGATCATGCCAGCGGTCGTGTCGTGCCCGCCGATGATGAGGATCGTGATCAGCGCCGCGAGCTGATCGCGGGTGATCCCGCCGACTTCGTACTGCTCCCGGATGATGTTGCTGAGCAGGTCGTCGGACGGATTCGCCTCTTTCAGCGCCGCGTACTCCAGCCCGAGGGCGCGGAACTCCTCGACCGTCCGGTACATGTCCTCCTGCGACAGCGACAGCGTCGTCTGCCGCTCGGTGAGGTCGAAGAACCGCGGGGCGTCCTCGATCGGGATGCCGAGCAGCCGGGTGATCACCGTGGTCGGGATCGCGAGGGCGAACTGGGAAACGAGGTCGGCCTGCCCGGGCTGCGCCGCGAGCGCGTCCAGGTGGTCGTCGACGATGGTTTCGACCTGCTCCCGGTAACCTTCGACGGCCCGCGGCGTGAAGTACTTGACCACGCACCGGCGCAGCGTCGTGTGCAGCGGCGCATCCTGCCGGATCATGCTGTCGGCGACCATGGGGTGGTTCGATCCGGGCAGCCCGCGGACCGGGAAACCCGGCGTCATCGGGCTGGCGCTGAACCGGTTGTCGGAGAGGATCGCCTTCACATCGTCGAACCTCGTCGCCAGCCACGAGGTCTTCCCACCGCCCAGGTCGACCTGGCTGATCGGGCAGGTGGCGCGCAGTTCGCTGAAATACGGTGGATCGTCCAGCGGGCGTTCCGGCGCCGGATCCAGCGACAACTGCCTCAGGTGCGGGCACTCCCCCCGCTGCTCGCTCGTGACTTCGACGGCTGTGCGATCTTCCACGGGGACTCCTTGCTGCCTCGTTGCAGGGCCGGGCTCCTGGGATGTGGCCGGCGCGGAAACCCCTCCGCGACGCGGCTGCGGCCATCATGCGCGCCCGCCTCGGCGCGAGGAAGTCCCGACCGGTTTGCGCACCGATCGGGACCGGCTATCGCTCCTGCCGCACCGGTGCGAGTGGACAGCCGCGATAGCGATCCGCCATCACCGGTACACGATTCGCGGTATTCCCCGGACATTCCGAGTCCCGCCACACTCGCCGGAGCCACGAGCCGCCTCCCGACCCGGGTGCCGGGCGCCGACGAAGGGAAGACGCTTGATCGAGAACTCCGCGCGGCTGCCGCAGCAGCTGCGAACGGCAATCGCCGCCCTCGTCGCCTCCGGGGCTCAAGTCGTGCCGGAGCCCGAGGCCAAGGAAATCCTGCGCAGCAGCGGCATCGCGGTCCCGCCGGGCGGTGCGCACGCCGACCCGTCCGTCGCGGCGAACGGGCTCGCCGGTGACCTGGTCTTGAAGGCGGTATCGCCGACGCTGGTCCACAAGTCCGATGCGGGCGGGGTCCGCGTCGGTATCGCGCGGGAGGACCTGGCCACGGAGGCGGCGGCGATGACCGCAGCACTGGCCGCGCACGGGCATCGGATCGATCGCTTCCTCGTCGAGGCCAAGGCCGATCCCGGCCACGAGGTCATCGTCGGGGCGGTGCGCACGCCCGGTGTCGGCTGGGTCGTCATGGTCGGTCTCGGCGGGATCTTCGTCGAGCTGTTCGCCGACGTCTCGTTCGGCGTCGCCCCGCTGACCGCATCGGACGTCACCTCGATGCTGTCCGAGCTCAAGGGAACCGCGCTGCTGAGCGGGGCGCGCGGTGGGATCCGCGCCGACCTCGATGCGCTGGTGTCGCTCGTCCTGCGGCTCGGCGGCGAGGGCGGGCTGCTCTCGGCACTCCCGCCGGAGGTCGTCGAGGTCGACCTCAACCCGGTCATCGTCGACTCCGAGCGGGCTGTCGCGGTCGATGCGCGGCTGGTCCTCGCCACGGGGTCCGAAGCGGAACGCACCGCCGGGGAACGCGCCGTGCACGGTGCCTTCGGCCGCCTGTTCCGGCCCCGCAGGATCGCGGTGCTGGGTGCGAGCGCGAGCGGGGCGAACATCGCCAACCGGTACATCGCCGACCTCCGGCGGGCGGGATTCTCCGGGACGGTGATCCCGATCCACCCCACGGCGGAGCAGATCGAGGGGCTCCCGGCGCAGCGCTCGCTCCAGGAAGTCGCCGAACCGGTCGACTACGCCTACGTCGCGCTCCCGGCCAAGAAAGTCGCGGACGCGCTGACCGCCGATCCCGGCAAGGTCGCGTTCGCCCAGATCATCAGCAGCGGCTTCGGCGAGGTCGCCGAGGGCATCGAGCTCGAACGGGATCTCGTCCGGCGGATGGAGGCGCAGGGGACGCGCGTCATCGGCCCGAACTGCCTCGGGATGCACAGCTCCGCGGCGCGGGTCAGCTTCATCCCGGACCCGCCGCTCACCGCGGGCGGCGTCGCCGTCGTCTCCCAGAGCGGCGGCCTCAGCGTCGACATCCTGCGGCTCGGCGCGGCGCGTGGGATCGCCTTCCACAGCGTCACCAGCATCGGCAATTCGTCCGATGTGGACGCCGCCGAACTCGTCGAGTTCATGCTCGACGACCCGGACGTCGGCCTCGTCGGCATGTACCTGGAGTCGATCGCGGCGGCGCGCGCGATCCTGGACCTGCTCGCGCGACGAGGCTCCGGCAAGCCGGTCGTGCTCCTCGCCGGAGGGCGCACCGCCGCCGGTTCGCGCGCGGCGACGAGCCACACCGGCGCGCTCGCGGGCAACCACCGGCTCTGGCCGGCGGTGTGCCGGCAGGCCGGTATCGCGCTGACGGATTCCCTCGAGGAATTCCTCGACGTGCTGCTGGCTTTCGCCACCGTCCGGCTCGACGGGCCACCGCCGGCCACGCGCGATGCCGTCCTCTTCGGCAACGGCGGCGGTGCCAGCGTGCTGGCCACGGATGCGCTGGCACGCCACGGATTCTCCGTCCCAGCCCTGCCGGAGCCGACCGTCGAGCGGATCCAGTCGCTCGGTCTGCCTCCCGGAAACGGCCTGGAGAACCCGATCGACACACCGGCGGGCACGCTCGCGGTGGGCGGCGGCACCATCGCCGGAGACCTGTTGTCCATCGTGCTGGAATCGGCGCCGCCGGCCATCCTCATCACCCACCTGAACGTCGGCATCATCCAGCGGAACCTGGCCGAACGGCACGGCGATGTGACCGGCACGATCATCCGGAGCATCGCCGCCGCGCACGCCCGCACCGGCGCGGCGACGCAGCAGTACCTCGTGCTCAAAGGGGACGGCCGGCCGGACATGGACCAGGCCGTCGCCGACTACACCCTCCAGGCGCAGCGACTCGGCCTGCCCGTCTTCCGCTCGGTCGACGAAGCCGGCCGGGTCGCGCGGTCCCTCATCGAATTCCAGGAACGTCGAGCCGCGCTCGTCTGCACCGCCACCGCGTGAACGACCGGGAAGGGCGAATCCACGACATGACCACCGATCACGAAATCCGGCACGCCGAGCGGCGCGCGCACGCGCTGGCGATGGGCGGCGAACGCAAGCTGACCGCCCGGGCCGAGAAGGGCGAGCTCAACGCCCGCGAACGAGTCGCCCGGCTCTTCGACGACGATTCCTTCCGCGAAACGGGCCTCTTCGCGACCTCGAACGTCGATGCCGACCAGCACGTGACCCCCGCCGACGGGAAGGTCACCGGCACCGGGCGCATCGCAGGGCGCCGCGCCGGCGTCATCGCGTACGACTTCACGGTCAAGGGTGCGTCCTCCGGAGCCGTCAGCAACAAGAAGATGGGGCACCTGAAGGATCTGACCGCGCGCAGCGGGATGCCGCTGGTCTACCTGGCCGAGTCGACCGGTGTGCGGATGCCCGACGTCATGGGCGGCACCGGGCTCGGCAACGCCAACGACCGGACGCGGTTCCTGCGCCGCCGGACCAACCCGTGGGTGTCGGCGGCGTTCGGGTACTCCTTTGGTTCCGCCGCCTGGCACACCGCCGGCTCGGACTTCGCGGTCATGCGCAAGGGCGCGATCATGGCCGTGTCCAGCCCCGGGCTGGTCGGCCGGGCGACCGGGCAACAGGTCGACGGCCAGGAACTCGGCGGCTGGAAGCTGCACTCCGAGGTGACCGGATTCGCCGATGCGGTCGCCGACACCGACGAGGAGGCGATCGACCTCCTGCGCCGGTTCCTGAGCTACCTCCCGTCGCACAACGGCGAAGCGCCGCCGATCGCACCGGTGCCGGAAGGTTCGGCCGGCCGCGGCGCGCAGTTGCACGCGATCGTGCCTCCGGAGCGCACGAAGGTGTACGACGTGCGGAAGGTCATCGAGGTCATCGCCGACCTCGGGAGCGTGTTCCCGGTCAAGGAGCGCTACGGCAAATCGCTCGTCACCGCGTTGTGCCGGATCAACGGCCAGTCGGTCGGGGTCATCGCGAACAACCCGATGTTCAAGGGGGGCGCCATCGACGCGGCCGCGTGCGCGAAGGCGACCAGCTTCATCGTGCTGTGCGACTCGTACAACATCCCGCTGGTCTTCCTCGTCGATCAGCCGGGATTCCTCATCGGACTGGACGGCGAGCGCAGCGGGATCGTCGGGAAGGTCATCAACTGGATGAACGCGCTCTCGCTGGCGACCGTGCCGAAGGTGACGGTCATGATGCGCAAGAACTACGGGCAGGGCTACGTCAACATGGGCGGCGCCTGGACCACCGACGCCATGGCCGCGTGGTGGACCGCGGAGGTCAGCTTCATGGACCCGCGCTCGGCGGTCGGGGTGGTGCACGGGATCGACGCCGCCGCGGATCCCGAGCTCTACGAGCGGCGGTTGGCCGAGATGGCGAAGGAATCGACCGGCTACGACGTCGCCCGGGTCTACGGCGTGCAGGACGTGATCGACCCCGCGGACACCCGCGAGTTCATCCTCGGCGCCCTCGAGGACAACGCGCTGAACCGCACCGGCGGGGTGGGTGAGCACCAGCTCAGCAATTGGCCCACGAGTTACTAGGAAGTGTTCGCAAGTGCTTTCATCGCGGTGCGGGTAGCGGCCCCCTGCGGGAGTTACGGCCGCCGCCTGAACTCCGGGATCCCCTTCTTGCGTACGTCCACGGGGCTGTCCTCGCCAGGCGACGTCTGAGAACCCGCGGCGGTGCAAGTTGACGGCCCACTCACCAAAAGAGCAAGCGGCTCACGCCGCTTGTGAAACAGACCATAGGCGGATGATGATGTCGCAGCAATTCCCCCGGCGACTGCTGGTCGCCAACCGGGGCGAGATCGCCCGCAGGATCATCGCGACCGCCCGGCGCCTCGGCGTCGGCACCGTCGCGATCCACCACCGCGTCGACGCTGATCTGCCCTACGCCGCTGAAGCGGACATCGCCCGTGAGATCACCGGCGACCAGCCCGTCGGCGCCTATCTCGACATCGACCAGATCGTCCGCATCGCGGTGGAATCCGGAGCCGACGCGGTCCACCCCGGTTACGGCTTCCTCGCCGAGAACCCCGGATTCGCCCGCGCGGTCGTGGATGCGGGCCTGACGTGGGTCGGCCCCGCCCCCGAAGCGATCTCCGCGATGGGCGACAAGGTCGAGGCGCGGAACCGCGTCGCGGCCGCCGGTGTTCCGGTCGGCGGCGGCGCCGGTGCAGCGCTGTCCGATGCCGCCGAGGCGGTCGCGGAGGCCGAGCGCATCGGCTACCCGGTCATGGTGAAGGCCGCCGGCGGCGGTGGCGGGATCGGCATGACGATCGCCCGCGACGCCGAATCGGTGCGGAGGGAATTCGACCGCACGCAAGCGATCGCGGCGCGCAGCTTCGGATCCGACCGGGTCTTCCTCGAGCGGTTCGTCGAATCGGCGCGGCACATCGAGGTCCAGGTCCTCGGCCTGGCGGGCGGAACGATCCTCACCTTGGGCGAGCGCGACTGCTCGGTGCAGCGCCGCCACCAGAAGCTCGTCGAGGAATCACCGGCGCTCGGCCTCGACCCGGAGGTGCGGCAACGGCTGCACGACGCGGCGGCGAGCGCGGCCCGCGCGGTCGGCTACCGCAACGCCGGCACCGTGGAGTTCCTCGTCGACGCGCGGACGCAGGAATTCGTCTTCCTGGAGATGAACACCCGGATCCAGGTCGAGCACCCGGTGACCGAGCTGACGCACGGCGTCGATCTGGTGGAGCAACAGCTGAGCATCGCCGTCACCGGTTCGGTCACCGCGGGGTTCGCGCCCCGTCCGCGCGGGCACGCGATCGAATTCCGGCTCTGCGCGGAAGATCCGGTGCGGTTCTTCCCCAGCCCCGGTCCCATCGAGCAGTGGGAGGAACCGAGCGGGGACGGGATCCGGGTCGACGCCGGGTACCGGGCGGGGCTGGCGATCACGCCGCACTTCGACTCGCTGATCGCCAAGATCTGCGTGTTCGCGGAAGACCGGGACCGCGCGCTGGAGCGCGCGCGGGAGGCGCTCGACGGGTTCACCGTCGGGCCGCTGCGCACCAACCTGCCGTTCCTGCGCGAGCTCGTCGATCACCGCGAGTTCGCCGCCGGCGGGTACGACACGAACATCGTCGCGGCCGTCACCAGCCGCCCGACGGCAGCCACTGGAAGGTAGGACAGTGCCGGAAACGATCAATGCCGACATGGGCGCGAACGTCTGGAAGGTCCTGGTCTCCGCGGGTGACACCGTCGAACCGGACACGACGGTCGTGGTTCTCGAGTCGATGAAGATGGAGATCCCCGTCCTCGCCGAACACGCCGGTTCCGTCACGGCCGTCCACGTCGCGGAGGGATCGACGGTGAACGCCGGCGATCCGCTGGTCGACATCGACGAGCCGTAGGACACCGATGAGGAACGTGACCACCGAACGGAAGGCGGGCGTGCCATGAAGCTCAGGGTCGATGCGGGCAAGTGCTGCGGGTCGGGGCAATGCGTCCTGGCCGCGCCGGCGGTGTTCGACCAGGACGAGGACGGAATCGTGATCCTGCTGGCCGAAGAGGTCGGCGACGAGGCGGTCGCCGACGTCAACGAGGCGGTCTTCTCCTGCCCCACGGCCGCCATCGAAATCGTCGAGCCCTGACCGCCATGGCCGGGAACCCGATGCGCCGTGTCGTGATCGTCGGAGCGGGCCAGGGCGGGGTGCACGCGGCGTCGAGCCTGCGGCGGCTCGGATACGCCGGCGAGCTGACCCTCGTCAGCGCCGAAGCATGCCTGCCGTACCAGCGGCCACCCCTGTCGAAGGCGTTCCTCCTGGACGCCGACCCCGCACCCGTCGAATTCCACGACGCGGCGCACTACGAATCGATCGGCGCGACGCTCGTGCTCGGCGACCCGGTGACCGGGGTGGATCTCGCCGCCCGTGAGATCTCGCTGGCATCCGGCACGACGACGCCGTACGACCACCTCGTGCTGGCCACCGGCTCCCGCCCGCGCCCGATCCGCGACCTCCACGGTCTGCGGAACGTCTTCCACCTGCACGACCGCAACGACGCAGTCGCATTGGGCGCGCGGCTGCGCGGCGCGCGATCGATGCTGCTGATGGGCGGTGGATTCATCGGGTTGGAGATCGCGACGGCGGCCGTCCAACTCGGTTGCTCGGTCACCGTCGTGGAGCGCATGCCCTCGATCCTGTCTCACGCGGTGCCGCCGCAGGTGAGCGATTTTCTCCTGCAGCGGCACCGTGCCCGCGGCGTCAGGTTCCACCTCGGCCGGTCGGTCGTCGCCCACGACATCGAGGGCGATCGGCTCGAGTCGGTCACCACGGACGACGGCGCGCGACTCCCGGCGGACCTCGTGGTCGTCGGGATCGGCTCCGCGCCGTCGACCGAACTGGCCGAACGGGCCGGTCTGGTGGTGGACGACGGGCTCGTGGTCGACACCCGGCTGCGGACCTCCGACCCGCACGTGAGCGGAATCGGCGATTGCGTTCGGTTTCCGCTCGACGACCGGCTGGAACGGCTCACCTCGGTCCAGCACGCCATGGACTCGGCCCTGCACGTGGCCAAGCAGATCGTCGGTCAGGACTCGCCGTACCGGCCCGTCCCGTGGTTCTGGACCGACCAGGCCGGGGTGAAGGTGCAGATGGCCGGCGCGCCGCGGGCCGAGCACGACCGCACCGAAGTCATGTCCGGCCCGGCGAGCGGGAGGTTCGCGATCCGGCGCTACCGCGGCGACCGGTTCGTCGGTGGAACGACCGTGTCGATGCCGGCCGAGCACGTGAAGATGCGCCGGGAGTTGGCGGCCGAGCTCGCGCCGCCGAGGTCTCCGGCGACCGCCGTCAACGCCTCGTGAGCACGTCGGCAGTCGACCTTCCGCACCTCGAACGAAGAGCCGCGAGGCGAACGATTTCCGGGTCGCCTGAGAGAGGAAAGCCATGCACATCCGATCCGCTGAATCGACTGTCCCCCAGTTGACGCAGACCCGGACCAGCCGCCGCACCATCCTCCGGATGGCCGGCGCATCGGTTCTCGCCGCCGGCGCGGGAACCCTGCTCGCCGCGTGCGGCGACGGTTCGTCGGGCTCGCCCGCCACCGGCACAGCCCCGGGCGCGGCACCGAAGCCGACCCCGTTCCGCGTCGCCACGGCTCCCGGCGACAACTACTTCATCGACGCGGTCAACCTCGACCAGGACCAGTACGGCAAGTACAACCTGGAGGTGCCGAAGTTCCTGCACCCCTCCAGCGGCGTGCAGGGGATGCAGCTGCAGACGGCGGGCCAGATCGACGGGCAGATGCAGGACACCCTGCTGGTGATGACGACCTTCGCCAACTCCAGGCCGGGCGAGCGGCCCGTCATCATCGGCATGCGCATCCCCGAAACGACCTACTCGATCGTCGTCAACAAGGGGAACTGGCCGTCCGACTCGGCGAGCTTCGCGGACAAGATGGCATCTCTGAAGGGCAGGACGATCGGCGTCACCGCGATCGGCGCCGGAGCCGACAAGCAACTCCGGCTGGCCCTGCAGCAGGCGGGAATCTCCGAGGCCGACGTCACGCCGCTCGCCGTCGGGCAGACCACCCCGGCGATCGCCCAGATGAGCGCCGGGAAGATCGACGCCTACGTGGGCATCACCTTCGCCACCGCGCGCCTGATGGCCGCGCAGACCGGCGGCGAGGTGCTGATCGACTTCGCCGCCGACGGCGTCCCGGACCTGCTCAGCAAGCAGCAGGTCGACGTGCTCATCGCCCGCGAGGACTACGCGAAGTCCAACGCGGACGCGTGCAAGGCATGGCTCGCCGCGCAATGGGAGGCGAAGGACTGGATCCTGGCCAACCGGGACGCGGCCGCCGACCTGTTGAACACCGGCAGCTTCGACGGACAGGGCCTGGACGTCTCGAAGCAGTACATCCAGCACTTCAGCGACGTCGTCGTACCGAAACTGCACCCGCAGTGGAAGGTCACGAAGGAGGCGATCGACCTGATGATCGAGGTCGCCGTGCAGACCGGCGCCGTCAAGGAAGGCCAGGTCACCTACGAATCACTGGTCGCGGACTTCGCCCGCGCGTAGGCGCACACGACCAGTTCCGTTCGGCCTCCGGCGAGCGGTTCGGCACCATGCCGACCGAACGGGCCGTACCAGCAATGGCCGGGTGATCACTCGAGCACGTGGGAGGGCGGGTGGAACTGCGCTGTGATCTGGGTATCCCGTGGGCACGTCGTACCCGCACGGAGCCATCATGGCCGCTACGAGCATCGATCCGCTCCGCCACCACGCGGTGCTCTTCGACCTGGACGGAGTGCTCACCGACACCGCCACGGTGCACGCCGCCGCTTGGAAACGCCTGTTCGACGGGTACCTGGCCGAGCGCACGCCGGCTCCGGCGGAGGACCACCTTCCGTTCACCGGCGACGACTACCTCCGCCACGTCGACGGCAAGCCCAGGGTCGATGGCGTGCGGGACTTCCTTCGCTCCCGCGGCATCCGCTTGCCGCTGGGCAGCGCAGGCGACGCGGCCGGGCGGGAAACCTGCCACGGGCTGGGCAAGCTCAAGGACGGCTACTTCCGCGACGCCCTCGACGCCCAGGGCGTCGCGGTGTTCGACGACGCGATCGCGCTGATCGAGTCGTTGCACCGCCACGGCGTCCGGACCGCCGTCATCTCCGCGAGCAGGAACTGCGCCGCCGTCCTCGAACGAGCCGGGATCGCGCACCTGTTCGGCGTTCGGGTCGACGGTGTGGTGGCGGAGGAACTCGGATTGCCCGGAAAGCCCGATCCCGCCGTGTTCTTCGAGGCCGCCCGTCGGCTCGGCGTCCGGCCATCGAGCTGTGCGGTCGTCGAGGACTCCGAGTCGGGTGTCGATGCAGCCAGGGTCGGTGGCTTCGCCCTGGTCGTCGGCGTTGCCCGGTCCGATTCCCCGACCAGGCTGCTGGAAGCGGGAGCGGACGTGGTCGTGTCCAGCCTCGCCGATGTCGCCGTCGCCGGCTCCGGGGAACGCCGCCTGTCCGAAGTGCCCGACGCGCTCGATCGGTGGACCGAGATCGCGGATCGCCTGCGGGGCCACCGCCCGGCGGTGCTGCTGGACTTCGACGGCACCCTCGCCCCTATCAGGGACGATCCGACCGCGGTCGCGTTACCGGCCGGGACCCGCGAGGTGCTAGAGGTTCTCGCCCAGCGCTGCCCGGTGGCGATGATCAGCGGCCGCGACCTGCGGGACTTGCGCGAACGGGTGCGGGTCGAGGACGCGTGGTGCGCGGGCAGCCACGGCTTCGAGCTGGCCGGGCCCGATGGCACGTCGGTCGCGCAGCAGTCGGGCGAGACCGCGCTGCCCGACCTCGACGAGGCCGAACGGCTGCTGTCGGCCGAGTTGCGGCCGGTGGCCGGCGCGCTGGTCGACCGCAAGCGGTTCGCCGTCGCCGTGCACTACCGCAATGTCCGGCCGGACGAGGTCGAGCGGGTGATCTCCACCGTGCGCCGGGTCGGTGACGCACGGCCCGGGCTGCGGACGACGCACGGCCGATGCGTGGTCGAGTTGCTGCCGGACATCGACTGGAACAAAGGTAGGGCGCTGCGCTGGTTGCTGGACCGCATCGGGCTGGTCGGCCACGACGTCGTGCCGGTGTTCGCCGGCGACGACTACACCGATGAGGACGCTCTGCGCGAAGTGCACGACGATGGCATCGGCATCGTGGTGCTCAGCGCGGAACACGGCGACCGCCTGACGTGGGCCCGGTACTCCGTCGATGGTCCACGCTCGCTGTGCGCGTTGCTCTCGCGCATCGCGCCCCTGGTGCAGGAGGGAAATCCGAACAGGCCGGGTTGAGCGTGCGAGCCATGAGTGATCGTCCTGTGTGGATCGATCATTCCTCCGAGCGTGTCGCGAACCGGCCGCCGGGGCGATCGACGCATCAGAGCGCGGCGGCGTGGTCGGGTACGTAGGTGTAGTTCTCCTTGGGCGGCCGCTCGTAGCCGCCGGGTCGCGGTCGAGCCGGCAGGTCTACCCGGGGGCGTGGCATTTCGCGGTACGGGATGCTGGAAAGCAGGTGCGCGATCATGTTGATCCGTCCCCGCCGCTTGTCCTCGCTCTCCACCAGGTACCACGGCGCCTTCGGCGTGTCGGTCGCCGCGAGCATCTCGTCCCTGGCCTTCGAGTACTCGTCCCAGCGGGACACCGATTCCAGGTCGATGGGCGACAGCTTCCACCGGCGCATCGGATCGTCCATGCGCTTGCGCAACCGCCGTTCCTGCTCGGCCTGGCTGATCGAGAACCAGTACTTCCGCAGCAGCAGGCCGTCCTCGACGAGCAAGTTCTCCAGCACCGGGCACTGCCGCAGGAACAGGCGGCACGCCTCCTCCGTGCAGAACCCCATCACGCGTTCGACGCCCGCGCGGTTGTACCAACTGCGGTCGAACAGCACGATCTCCCCCGCCGCCGGCAGGCGCTCGACGTAACGCTGGAAGTACCACTGCGAGCGCTCCCGCTCCGACGGCGCCGGAAGCGCCACGATCCGCGCGACCCGCGGGTTGAGGTACTCGGCCACCCGCTTGATCGTGCTGCCCTTCCCGGCCGCGTCACGCCCCTCGAAGACCACCACGAGCCGGGCGCCCTCGACGCGGACCCACTCCTGCAACTTGACCAACTCGCTCTGCAACCGGAATAGCTCGCGCTCGTAAACGGGCCGCGGCAGCCGCTTCTCGACTCCGCCGGCCTCGCTCTCGCCACCGGTCATTCCGATCACCTCCAGCCCGCACACGACCAGCGCGGCGCGGGAAAAAACCGGTTCGATCGTCCACAGTGGTCATTCTGCGGAGCCGGACCACCATCTGCGGAAGCCTCTTCCGCCTGGGACCGGGGGCGGGCTGCGGCGACCTCGGCCGCCGGCGTTCCGGGGCGGCATCGATCAGCGCGGCGAACTCGATCGATGCCGGGTGCTCCGGTCGTGCCGGGTCCGGCAGGCGGTGCACCTCGGCGACGAACGCGATGCGCGCGTGGTTCAGGGCTGCGCCGCAGCTGATCGCCACCGCCCGGCCGGTCGGGTAGGCCGACGATCTCGCAGAGGTGTGCCTCGGCCGACTTCGACCGCCAGGGCCGGCTGGTGTGCACCGACGGCGCCCGGCACGCCTGGGCCGGCGCCGAACGCGCCGGGGCCGTTCTGCTCGTCATGGCGACACTCCCCCGCACCACGGGTTTCCCGCTCAACGCTGCCCGGGTACCCGCGACGGGGTCGGCCGGAACGGAGTCGGCCGGCCCTGTTCCGCGCCGATCGCGCGACGGACCGTGGACATCGCTCACCTTTCGCCCTACGGAGGACACCATGACCAGCTTGCTGCCTCGCCCGGGTATGGGCCTGCCCGACATCTTCCAGATGTTCGAAACCGAGTGGCCCTTCGGCGAACGGCATGCCATGCGCATCGAAACCTACGCCGAGAAGGACGAATTCGTGGTCCGATGCGAGTTGCCCGGGGTGGACCCGGACAAGGACATCCACATCAACGTGGAGGGCAACCAGCTCAAGATCAGCGCCGAGCGCAAGCACGAAGAGCGCACCGAACGCCACAGCGAGTTCTCCTACGGTTCGTTCAGCCGCACCCTGCTGCTGCCGACCAGCTGCAACACCGAGGACATCAAGGCCGAGTACGAAGCGGGCATCCTCACCATCCGCATGCCACGGCGGGAAACCGAGGCGCGCAAGGAGATCCCGGTGATGCGCAAGGGCAAGTGAACCGCGGGAAGGCGCGGCCGGATCGCGGTCGCGCCTCCTCCTCGCCGAGTCAGCTCGCGGGCGGGCGGACGACGACCACCGGGCAGTGCGCGTGGCTCACGCAGTGCTGCCCCACCGAGCCGAGGAGTGCACCGGCGAACCCACCGTGCCCGCGGCTGCCCACCACCAGCAGATCCGCTCCGCGGGCCTCGTCCAGCAACGCTCGCGCGGCGTGCCCGCGAACCACCTCTCGGCGAACGGGCACCGATGTCGCCAGCAAGGCCGAGGTCTCGTCGACGGCCTTCCGCAACTCCCACTCCGCACGAGCGGCCGAATCCTCGTCCGACAGCACCGGAGGCATCGGCGAGATCTCGGTGTAGGCCGGGGGCGCCCAGGCCAGCACCGCGGTGACCGCGCCGCCGCACTGCGCGGCGTAGCGCAGCGCCCAGCGCAGCGCGGCACGAGAACCGGGCGAACCATCCACACCCACCACGATCCGAGGTCGGTCCTCGGTCATCGCTCCCCCATTCCCGGATCGGCACCTGGCGGCGGTGTACCCACGACCGGCCGAGATCGCACATCGACTCGACCGAACCGCTGATGACGACGTCCTCTGGATCAAGCTCGTGCTCGTCGCGGCAGCCGGCGGATTGCGCTTCGCGCTTCGCCTGGCGGCGTTGCTGGTCCTGCCCGTCGCTGCGGTCACAGCCGGGATCGTGCCGGCGTTGTGACCCCGGCAGTTCGGGTACCCCACGAGCACATCGCGAACGAACGCAAGGTCGCCATGGCTGCCACGAGGATCGATCCGCCCCACGGCGCACGCCTGTTCGGGTGCTGCAGGCCCCACGCGCCGGCGGCGGAACCTGGCGCGCCATGACCACGACCGCGTGGCAGTTCGGCTTCCACGACTTCGCCCCGGAGGACGAAGGCCGCCGAGAGGCGTTGTGCACGTTGGGGAACGGGTACTTCGCCACGCGCGGAGCGGCGCCGGAATCCCACGCCGACGGGGTGCACTACCCCGGCACCTACGTCGCGGGCTGCTACAACCGTCTCACCACGACCGTCGCCGGGCGTGAAGTGGAGAACGAGTCGCTGGTCAACGTGCCGAACTGGCTGCTGCTGACCTTCCGCGCCGATGACGGCCCGTGGTTCGACCTGGCGCAGGTCGAGGTGCTGGACCACGAGCAGCAGCTGGACCTCGAACGCGGTCTCCTGGTCCGGCGGCTGCGTTTCCGCGATGGGCGGGCCCGCACCACCAGGATCGTCCAGCACCGCTTCGTGCACCTGGCCTCGCCCCACCTCGCCGGCCTGGAGACCACGCTCGTCGCCGAGGACTGGTCGGGGGCGTTGACGTTGCGCTGCGGGATCGACGGGGACGTGACGAACAGCGGGGTCGCCCGTTATCGCGCGCTCGGCGGCCGGCACCTCGTCGACCACCGCACCGCCGAAGTCGCCCCGGACATCGTTGTGCTGCACGCGCGAACGTCCCAGTCGGACATCCACGTCGCCGAGGCCCAACGGACTCGGGTGCGCGTCGGCGGCGATCTGGTCGACGCACGCTCGCTCCTGCAGCGCGGCGAGCTGATCGCCCACGATGTCCCCCTCGACGTCGAACAGGGCGTCGAGGTGCGGGCGGAGAAGATCGTCTCGCTGCACACCTCCCGGGATTTCGCCGCCACCGAGCCCGTGTCCGAGGCCGTGGAACAGGTGCGCGACGCCGCCGGCTTCGACGAGCTGCGCCTATCGCACAGCATGGCCTGGGCTCACCTGAACGAGGCGTTCCACAGTGGACTGTCCATGAGCGACGCCGCGCAGCAGGCCGTGCACCTGCACCTGTTCCACCTGCTGCAGACGGTTTCGCCGAACACCACCGATCTCGACGCCGGACTGCCGGCCCGCGGGCTGCACGGGGAGGCCTACCGCGGCCACGTCTTCTGGGACGAGCTGTTCGTCCAGCCCACCCTCGACCTGCGCGTGCCGCAGTTGAGCCGGGCGCTGCTGCACTACCGCTACCGCAGGCTGGACCGGGCCCGCAAAGCCGCTCGCGACGCCGGATTCGCGGGCGCGATGTTCCCCTGGCAGAGCGGCAGCAACGGCCGCGAGGAAACCCAACGCCTGCACCTCAACCCCCGCTCGAACCGCTGGCTGCCCGACCACACCCACCTGCAGCGGCACATCGGGCTCGCCATCGCCCACAACGTGTGGCACTACCACCAGGCCAGCGGGGACGAGGAATTCCTCCGCGACTTCGGCGCCGAGATGATCCTGGAGATCGCCCGCTTCTTCGCCTCGCTCGCCCGGTACGACCGCAGCCGGGACCGCTACGTCATCCGCGGCGTCGTCGGCCCGGACGAGTACCACACCGCATACCCCGGGCGGGACCGGCCGGGAATCGACGACAACGCCTACACCAACGTCATGACCGCCTGGCTGTGCCGCACCGCCGTGCACGTCCTCCGCGAGCTGCCCGACCGGCGGCGGCACGAACTGACCGACCAGCTCGACATCCGGCACCACGAGATCGACCGCTGGAAGCGCATCGCGCAACGCATGTTCGTGCCCTTCCACGGGAACGGGATCATCAGCCAGTTCGACGGTTACGACCGGCTCGCCGAACTCGACTGGGACGCCTACCGGCAGCGCTACGGCGACATCCAGCGCCTCGACCGCATCCTGGAGGCCGAGGACGACGACCCGAACCGCTACCAGGCGTCCAAGCAGGCCGACGTGCTGATGCTGTTCTACCTGCTGTCGGCCGAAGAACTCGGGGAGATCCTCGGCTGGCTGGGCTACCCCATGCCCAGTCTTCCCGACAACATCGAGTACTACCTGAAGCGCACCAGCCACGGATCGACCCTTAGCGCCGTCGTCCACGCCTGGGTCCTCGCCCGCAGCCGCCGGCACCGCGCGCTGGAGTTCTTCGACGAAGTGCTGGCCAGCGACATCCACGACACCCAGCACGGCACCACCGCCGAAGGCATCCACCTGGCAGCCATGGCAGGCAGCATCGATCTCCTGCAGCGCTGCTTCGCCGGCATCGAAGTCCGCGACGGCGAACTGCACCTCAACCCGCTGTGGCCGGCCGAGCTGGGGCCGCTGGAGCTGACCATCCGCTACCGGGGCCAGCCGCTGACCATCGAGGTGACCGGCCGCACCGCCACCGTGCGTACCTGGCCCGGGCGCCTCCGCCTCCCGGTCACCTGCACCTGCGGTGCCCGCACCGTCCACCTCGGCCCCGGGGAAACCGCCCGGTTCTCGCTGGAGAACTCGCTCCGAGGAGACGATCCCGCGGCCCGCTCCCCGCCCTGACACCTCGGCGTGAGGCTGGTTCCGGTCCGGCCCCATCCGCGCGGAAGCCGCCGGAGTGGATGGGGACGAGGGTCTCTAGCGACCCCGATCGTGCTTCGCGACGCTTGTCGGACGGGCGCGACTCGCGGCCGCTTGACGCCGGCAGCAACCGGGCGTTGGGGCACGCATCGACCGCAGGAGGTGCGGAATGCGCCAGGAGAAGGCTCGCCGACACACCCACCACGACGAAGAGCTGCCAGAACCGCGAACCCGCGGTGCGGACAGGCGTGACGAGCTCGACGATTCGACCGATTCCCTCCTGGAGGAGATCGACGACGTCCTGGAGGAGAACGCCGCCGAGTTCGTTCGCTCCTACATCCAGAAGGGCGGCGAATGAGCCACTACCGAGCGAAGGGCCTCCGGGACAGCCTGCGCAGTGCGGGCCTGCCGGAGCGGTTGCGACGTCGGAAGTCGCGGCGCTGAGCAGCTGGTGGGCGAACTCAGCGCTGCCCCGGCCGAGCTCATGTTCCGGCGCTGATCCGGGGTACTCGTGGGTCGGACGGCGGGGAGGTCTGGCATGGCATCGAGCGGGCGCGTGGTCGTCGGGGTGGACGGCTCCGAATCGTCGCTGGCGGCCGCCGCATGGGCCGCCGGCGAAGCCGACCTGAGGCACGCCGAGCACGTGCACCTCGTGATGGTTTCCGGTGATCCGTCGCGGGACGACGAGGCGTGGGAGATCGTCGGGCCCGTGGCGGAGCGGACCGCGGACCGGCATCCGGGGCTGACGGTCTCCCCGGGCGTCGAGCCCGGCGAACCCGCGGACGTCCTGCTGCAGCTCTCCGACGGGGCCGAGCTGGTCGTGGTCGGTTCACGCGGACGGAGCACGCTGGCCGCGACCCTGCTGGGCTCGGTCAGCGCCAAAGTCGCCGCCCACGCGCGATGTCCGGTCGTCGTGGTCCGGGACCACCGGGACAGCGGCGCGGTGGTCGTCGGGGTGGACAACTCCCCGCACAGCGGCGCCACCCTGCGGTACGCGTTCGACGCCGCCTCCCGGTACGGATCCGAGCTGGTGGCCGTGCAGGTGTGGCAGGACATCGAGTACGCGCCGGTCGTGCCCCGCCTGGAGTACGAACTGGCCGACCTGCGCGACGAAGCGCTGCGCGGAGTGGCCGAGCAGCTCGCCGGGTGGACCGAGTCCTATCCGGACGTGCCCGTTCGCAAGGTGGCCCAGCGGGGGCACCCGGTGGCCGAGCTCGCCGCCGCAGCCGAGGACGCCCGGCTGCTCGTCGTCGGGCACCGGGGGCGCGGCGGATTCACCGGACTGCTGCTCGGATCGGTCGCCGCCGGCGTGCTGCACCACGCCTCCTGCCCGGTCGCCGTCGTCCGGGCCGGAGGCGAGGCGTCGTGAGCGGCGACCCCGGTGGGCGGCGTCATCCGGCGCGCAGGACCGCGACCGGGCAGTGCGCTCGGTTGACGACCGCGTGGCTCACCGAACCGAGCAGGCTGCGCCGGATGCGCCCCCGCCCGTGACTCCCCACGACCAGCAGGCTCGCCTCCTGGGCCTCGCCCATCAAGGCCTCGGCGGGCTTTTCCGGCGTCACCACCCGCCGAACGCCGACATCGGGATACCGTTCGCCCCGTCCCGCCAGGGAACCGGCGAGCGCTTCCTCGGCTACCTCGCGCACCTCGCTCCAGGGCAGCTCCCACTGCTGGACGCGGGCGAAGGGGTCCAGCGGCAGATCGCTCCAGGCGTGCACCGCGACGAGTTCGCCGCCGTGGCGGGAGGCGAAGTCGTAGGCGAAATCGATGGCCAGGCGGCTGGCCGCGGAGCCGTCGACGCCGACGACGACCGGTCCCGTGCCGGGTTGCTCCCGGTCACCGCGGACCACGACGACGGGAGCCCCGGTGCGCCGGGTCAGCAGTTCCGCCGACATCGAGCCCAGCACGCCGAGCTCCACCTCGATGCGCGGCCCGCCGAGCACCAGCACCTCGGCCTCCCCCGCCATGTCCGCCAGCACCTCGGCCGGATCCCCGAACGGCATGCTGCTGTGCACTTCCAGTTCCGCGTCGATCTCCTGGCAGCCGACGACCAGTTGCGCGAGTTCGTGCCGCAGGATCTTCTGCAGCGGCTCCAGCACGTCACCTTCGCCCGGCACCTTGATCGACGTGTGCTCCTCGAACGGCCACGTGAGCACGTGCACGAGCAGCAGCGGCCGTCGTCGGCTGGATGCCTCCCGCGCTGCCCACCACACAGCCCGGCGAGAGGACTCCGTCAGGTCGAACCCCGCCACCACCGCCTTGCGACTGGTCTCGGTCATCCGTTCTCCCCCTTCGGCCTAATCGAGCGCGGGATCGAAGGAGGCCACGCCGGCCTGCGCGTCTTCCCCGGTCGGCTCCGGCATTCCCTCGGGGACGACCAGCACCGGGCATCGGGCCTGGTGGATGCACCGCAGCGCCGTGCTGCCCAGGATCGCGTCGGCGATCCGTCCACGACCACGATCGCCCAGCACCAGCATCGCGGCGTGGGCGGACCGTTCGGCCAGCACCTCAGCGGCATCGCCCTCGACCAGCTCGGCGTGCACTTCCGGCGTCGTGGTTCCGCCCATGCAGCCGCGCACCACGCTCTTCAAGTCCTCCCAGTGCTGATCCCGCACGTGGTGCGGAGCCAGCCCTGGGCTCATCAGCATCGGGCCCGGCCCGGCGAGCACGGCATGCGGCGTCCAGGCCATGACCGCGTGCACCGGCACGCACCGCCGGCGTCCCTCGGCGAGGGCCCAGCGCAGCGCCCGCGCGCTCGCATCCGATCCGTCCACTCCCACCACGAGAACCCCGTGACCGGTCACGGCTCCCACCTCGTCTCCTGCCCCAGCACGAGCGAGTCCACTTCGGTTCGACATGAGCCCATTCCCGTTACCACGCACCCGGTTTCCACGGGGAACAACGCTCACGGACGCGCATGCTCGGCCGCGGCGCGCAGCGTGGCCCGCATGATGGACTTGACGAACGGCGACACCGTCCGCCAGTACAGCGTGAAGATCCGCCGCGTGATCGGGTCGTCGAGCGTGACGCGGATGTCGTAGGTGGCCAGGCTGCTGCGGCGGCCGTAGGGGCGCACCGAGAACGACGCCACGATCTTTCCCTGGCCGGGCTTGCCGTACTCGGCGAACTCCTCGGCGGTCACCTCCTCCATCCGCACGATCGGCGTCCAGAACCTGCCCACCGCACCGAAGACGACTTCCTGGCCCGGCCGTTCGCCGAGCAGCACCCAGTCGCCGCGCGCGCACAGGTCGTCGTAGCTCAGGCGGGTCGGAACCCGAGCCGGAACGCGACGTTCGAGCCGCTCCGGCAGCCCCCGCACCCACATGGCCAGATCCGCGGTTCGCGACCCGATGGTGAGCAGGTCGAGATGGCGCAGCGCGCGGTACGCCGCCTCCGGCGGCGCGTCGACGACCAGGTGCTCGACCGCGCCCGCGTCGTAGCGGGCCGCGAAGTCGTCGACGTTCACCGAGCGCTCCGTGACCTCCCACTCCGCCGAAGCGGCGTCAGGGGGCTGGCGCGTCCGGTCCGTCTTGTCGTTCATCGGCCCTCCTCCTCTCGTCGAAGAAAGCGGAACACCTGATCCGGCCGTCACGTCCGGCGTCTGCGTTCGGCCAGCGCCGTCCTCCGGCGCCGGTACTCCTCCTCGTCGATCTCCCCGCGGGCGAAGCGCTCCGCCAGCAGCTCTTCGGCCGTGGCGGTGTCGCGGTCGCCCTGCCCGGTGCGCTGCAGGTAGCGGACCAGCGCGACGATCGCCGCGATGACGAGCACCCAGAACAGGACCATGCTCACCGTCATCATCGTCAGACCCCACATGCCCCAGCCGTAGCCGTAAGGCATCACGCTCGCCTCCTCTGCTCGTTCAGCGCGCCACGATGAGCGGGCACGGCGCTTGGTGCACCAACTGCTGGCTCGTCGAGCCCAGGACCAGACCGGTGAATGCCCCGCGCCCGCGTGCTCCCACGACCACCACCTGCGCGTGCTGCGCGTGTTCGAGCAGGACGCGTGCCGGTTTGCCGTTCGCCACGATGCGCCGGACTTCGACCTGGGGGTACTTCTCGTGCCAGCTCGCGAGGCGCTCCGCGAGGATGCGCTCCTCCTCCTGCTGGACCGCTGCTGCGCGGCCCTCGGCGTGGAAGCCGTACCAGGCTTGCTCGGTGCCGACCGCGTGCCAGGCGTGCACGGCTTCAAGAGCGGCACCGCGCATCACAGCTTCCTCGAATGCCGTCGTCAGCACGATTTCCCCGGCTGGTGTGCCGTCCACGCCGACGACGACGGGCGCGTCGGGGGCTTCCACGCGCGACCGTCGCACCACTGCGACCGAAGAATGGCCGTGCGCGCACAGGCCGATCGCGACCGACCCGACGAGGAGTTCGGCGAACCCGCCGAGTCCGCTGCTGCCGACGACGGCGAGCTGCGCGTGCCGCGACTCGGCGACGAGCACGGGTATGGCGCCGCCGGCGACCACGAAGGTCCGCACCTCCAGCCCCGGGGCCGCTTCGGTCGCCTCTCCCTTGGCCCGGTGCAGCCATTGCTGGGCCTGCCTCGCCATGGCGCTCGCGTACGTTTCGGGCACCGGTGTCGTCGGCAGGTCCGGCAGGTACGTCTGGGCGAGGACGTCCGCGAAGACCACGCGGAGCCAGGTGCCTCGGCGGTGGGCCTCGGCGGCTGCCCAGCGCACGGCGTCCAGCGCCGCCGCGGACCCGTCTATGCCCACGACGACCGGTTTCTCCTGCGCTGCGGTCATCGTTCCCCGACCTCCGGTTCCGCGGGAAGGCCGAATCGCATCAGCAGCTGCGGCACCGCGGTGAGGCCGAGCCGCTGCGCCAGGCCGGCGCGAACCTCCTCCAGGTGCAGCGGTTGGGTCATGACGGAGGCGGCCAGGTGTCGGCTCGTCGCCTCCAGCCACGCCTGCTCCATGGCTGCTCCGGCCCGGACGTGGTCCTGCGGGGCATCGGCGCTCGTCGTGACGACGAGCACCGCCTCCTGTTGGATCCGGTCGGCGAGCAGGGACTCGTCGGGCAGCCGCGTGCGGGACGTGGTCAAGCCGACCGCCGCCAGTCCGACCGCCCCGAACGCGTCCGGTCGCATGCCATGGCCGCGCGGGGCGGTCCACAGGGTCAGTTCGCGCTGGTACTCGGCGTTGCCGCGGAAAACTCGGGCCGCGTAGTCCAGCAACCGCGCGACGGCCAACGCCTCGTCGGGACCGGAGATCCACCGGCCGGTCGCGCCCGGTGCCGCGAGCGCATCCAGCAGGACATCGCGGGTGCCTTCGGGGAGTTCGCGCCGGTCGAAGGCGTGCCGGTGGCTCCAGCGGTCGGCCAGGGCGCGGCGCCAGCGGTTCTCCGCATCGGTCGGCCGGGATCGGTGGGTGCCGGTGACGGTGGCGGTCACCAGGTCACCGGCGAGGCCGATCGCCACCTCGGCCGCCCATCCCAGCCCGCGGATCGCCAGCACCAGGTTCGCCAGCGCCGCGCCGAAGGAGATGCGCGGGTCGCGCCCTTCGGGGTCGTGCTGGGCCGGCAGGCCTGGTCGTTCTCGGAGCTCGGCGGTCCGCCCGTGAACCGCCAGTTCCCACGGGCGGGTGTTGTGCACCGACGGTGCACAGTGGACGGCTTCACCGAGGACGGCGGACTCGGCTGCCGACCACGAGTCCCGCCCGTGGCCGCCGTCCGCCTCGGCCCTGGTGACGCTCATCTCGAACCCTCCTCCTCGGGCTGTGCGGCGGGGGTTCGGGCGATGCTGCGGACGAGGTCGACCGCGGTGAGCACGCCGCACACCCGCCCGCCCCGCATGACCAGGACGGCATCGGTGTGGGCGCCGATCATGCGTTGCGCGGCGACGCCGATGTCGTCGGTGGCGTCCACCCGGGGCCCCGGCACCGGGCACAGCGAGCCGACCGGAGTGGTCGTCTTCGGGTACTGGGCCGCGATGCCCTGCAGCAGATCCGTCGCGCTCACCAGCCCCAAGGTGTTGTCGTCGACGACCACGGCGAGGTGGTGGACGTCGCGCCGGTACATCTCGTACAGCGCGCTCATCGCGTCCAGCTCGGGCCGGACGGCGACCACGGGAGTGCTGGCGAGATCGAGTGCGCTTGCCTGAACGGTCATGTTCCACTCCGAAGGGCCCTAACCCGGCTCGACCGTCGCGCAGCCCGCCGCGGTCCGGCAAGGGGAGATGGTCACTGGAGTTCGGCGCCGTCAGACCCGGAGCTCGCGGAGGAAGGGATCCTCGGGTTCGCCCGGCTCCAGGCGGTGACGGCCGAATCCGAAGGTGCGCCGAAGAACCGGGAGTAGCGGTCCTCGGGCCCCTCCGCCGACACCGGCCGCCCCTCCCACGCGATTCCCGTACTCGTGAGAAGACCGCCCCGCCTCGCCGGCGGCGATAGAGCCCATCGGCCCTATCAGCGCGGCGGTCGTGGTTGGCAACGTGAGCGGGGTTGCGGTCCGAGCATCGCGGGAGGGCGCGAGCATGACACGCGCGAAGCAGTCCGTCGTGGTCGGCGTGGACGGCTCCGAATCCTCGTCGCAAGCGGCGCTGTGGGCGGCCGCCGAGGCCGAGCGCCTGTCGGCTCCGCTGCACGTCGTCCTGGTCAACAACGATCCCACCCGCGATCCGTTCGCCGAGGAAGTGGTGCGGGACCTCGCCAGCAGCTGCCGCCGGGCGGTGGGCGAACTGGAGATCACCGAGGAGGTCTCCGCCGGGCATCCCGCCGAGGAGCTGGTGCACCGGTCTGCCTCCGCGCGGCTGGTCGTGGTCGGCTCGCGCGGGCAAGGCGCGTTCCGGGAGACGTTGCTCGGTTCGATCAGCGCGGCGGTCGCCACGCACGCCTCGTCGCCGGTGGTCGTCGTCCCGGGCCACGGCACCGCCACGTCCGGGCCGGTCGTCGTCGGGGTCGATGACTCGACGGGCAGCCGGAAGGCGTTGCACTACGCCTTCGACGCGGCCGACCGACGCCGCAGCGAACTCGTCGCGGTGCAGGCGCTGCCGAACGCCTACTTCATTCCCGGCCCCTACGACCACCCGGATCGCGACGAACTCCTGGCGGGCGCCGAAAAGCGCCTCGCCGAGCAGGTGTCCGCCGGGACCGCCCCCTACCCGGAGGTGGTCGTTCGCCAGGTCGTGTCGAACATCCCGCCGGTGCAAGCGCTGCGCGAGGCCGCGCAGCATGCGCAGCTGCTGGTCGTCGGCCATCGTGGACTCGGGGGATTCCCCGGTCTGCTGGTGGGTTCCGTGGCCAGGGGCGTGTTGCACCACCCACCGTGCCCGGTCGCGGTGGTCCCGGGCTGACGGCTTCATCGCCGAGGGGGCATTCGTGCGGCGGGACGCGTTCGTCGAATGGGAACAGCGGTTCGGGCGGGGTGGGACCGGAGTTCTCGGGCGATTGCACGCCGCCGCGGCGCGGCGGGCGCGGATCGGCGCGAACGACCTGCACGACATCGCCGAGGAGGTCCGGCGGCCGGTGGCAGCGCTCGCCGGGGCGGCGGGCTACTACGCCGACTTCGCCGGTGCACAAGGCATCCGCCACGTCCGCGTATGCGTGGGGACCTCGTGCTTCGTCTCGGCCGGCGACCACACCGTCCCGCTGGCCGAAGCGGCCCTCGGCGTCGAACCCGGACGCGCCAGCGCCGACGGTTCGGTGTCGTTGGCCGGCGCGTACTGCCTGGGCTTCTGCTACGCCTCACCGGCCGCCCTCGACGGGCACACGCCCATCACCGGTCCCGAGCTCGGCGATCGATTGCTCACCGCCGACCACCCGGTCGCCCCGGCGATCCCCTACCGGGTCACCAGCCGCCGGGCCGTGACGCTCGCCGGGCTGACCGGAGCCGAGGACTCCTGGCAGGTGTGGCCGCAGGTCGTCGAGGACGGGTCACCGGCCGCGGTCCGCGCCGAGGTCTCGATCGCCGGCCTGCGCGGACGGGGCGGCGCCGAGTTCCCGGTGGCGCAGAAGTGGGAGGCGGCGCGCGGCGCGGCGCCGAGGTTCGTGGTGGCCAACGGTGACGAAGGCGATCCCGGCTCGTTCTGCGACCGGCTGCTGATGGAGGGCGACCCGCACCGGGTGCTGGAGGGACTGGCCCTCGCCGGGTTCGCGGTCGGCGCGAACCGGGGCGTGGTGTTCGTGCGTTCGGAATATCCCGCAGCGCTCGGAAGAATGCGGGCCGCGGTGGCGGAGGCACGGTCCGAGGGGCACTTCGGGTCCGGTGTGCACGGCTCGTCGTTCGACTTCGACGTCGAGGTCGTGGAGGGCGCGGGCTCCTACGTCGCCGGGGAGGAAACCGCGCTCCTGCACGCCTTGCAAGGATTTCGCGGCAGCGTCCGGCCCCGGCCGCCGTACCCGACCGAGTACGGCCTGGCCGGGCGGCCCACCGCGGTGAACAACGTCGAAACGCTCGCGGCGGTGCCGTGGGTGCTGCGGCACGGCGGCGCCGCTTATGCGCAGCTCGGCGACCGGGTCGAAACCGGCACCAAGCTCGTGTGCCTGAGCCAGCGGTTCCGGCACCCCGGCGTCTACGAGGTCGAGTTCGGCGTACCGCTGCGCTACATCGCCGAAACCCTCGGCGGCGGCCTCAAACCCGGCTACGCGCTGCGAGCCCTGCAGGTCGGAGGCCCGCTCGGCGGCTTCCTCTCGCCCGACGACCTGGACATCCCGCTGCTCGCCGAAGCGCTCGCCGACGCCGGGGTGGCACTCGGGCACGGCAGCCTCGTCGCCATCGACGACCGCATCACCGCACGGGAGCTGCTCCGGCACGTGTGGAGCTTCGCCGCCGCCGAGAGCTGCGGCGCCTGCGTCCCGTGCCGCGTCGGCACGCAGCGCGGGATGGAGCTGGCAACGCGCTTCCCGACCGGGTCGGAGCAAGTCCTTTCACAGCAGGACGAACTGCTCGACGTGATGAGCACCGGCAGCATGTGCGCCTTCGGCCGGGGCGTGCCGGGAGCGGTGCGAAGTCTGCTGCGCGTCTACCGCGACGAGCTCCTGCCGGGAGAGCGCTGATGCGCGTGACCATCGGGCGCACCGCGGTGGACGTCGCGGACGACGCCACGGTCCTCGATGCCGTCCGCGCCGGTGGCACAGACCTTCCGACGCTCTGCCACGACGACCGGCTGTCCCCGCGCGGTTCTTGCCGCGCCTGCCTGGTTCGCGCGGCAGGCCGGGTCGTCGCCGCCTGCACCACGCCCGCAACGGACGGCATGCGCGTCGACCTCGACGACCCCGCTGCTCGGCAGGCGGCCAGAGGGGCGGTCGAGCTGATCGTCTCCGAACTTCCCGAACGGGCGCTGGACGTCCCAGCCGAGCGCAGCGAGCTCGTCCGAGCCTGCGCGCATTTCGGCATCACCACCAGCGGTTTCGCCGGGGCCAGGCACGATCGCGGAACCGATCATTCGCACCCCTACGTCAAGCTCGACCGCGACCTGTGCATCGCCTGCGGACGGTGCGTGGCCATGTGCGCCGAAGTCCAGGGCACCTTCGCCCTCGAACTCACCGGCCGCGGCTTCGACACCGTCGTCACGCCGGGTGACGGCGGGCCGTGGGTCTCCTCGCCCTGCGTCGGTTGCGGCGGATGCGTCGACAGCTGTCCCACCGGCGCGTTGTCCGAACCCGGCCTGCTAGACCTCCGGCCCACCACCGCGACGACCACGACCACGTGCGGCTACTGCGGTGTCGGCTGCACCCTCGACGTCCACGTCCGAGACGACACCATCGCCGCGATCACCCCGACGCACGGTGCGCCGGTCAACCGCGGCCACGCCTGCATCAAAGGCCGCTTCGCGCATTCCTTCGCCCGCGCCGACGACCGCCTCACCACACCGCTGCTGCGACGCGACGGCCAACTGGTCGAATCGACCTGGCCCGAAGCCCTCGCGACGGTCGCCCGGCGCCTCTCGGCCATCCGCGACCGGCACGGCCCGGACTCGATCGCCATGATCTCCTCCGCCCGCGCCACCAACGAGGAGAACTACCTGGCCCAGAAGTTCATCCGCGCCACCATCGGCACCAACAACATCGACAACTGCTCCCGCTTGTGCCACGCGCCCTCCGCCGCCGGGCTCACCGCCTCCCTCGGCCTCGCCGGCGGCACCAACCCCCTCGACGACCTCGACCACGCGGACTGCATCCTGCTCGCCGGCGCCAACCCCACCGAGGCCCACCCCGTCGTCGGAGCCCGCATCAAGCAACGAGTCCTCGCCGGAGCCCGCCTCGTCGTCGTCGACCCCCGACGCACCGAACTCGCCGCGCTCGCCGACATCCACCTGCAGAACCGGCCGGGCTCCAACGTCGCCGTCTTCAACGCCCTCGCGCACCAGCTGATCGTCGAGGGCCTCATCGCCCACGACTTCCTCGAACAGCGGACGACGGGGTTCGACGAGCTCGCGGCGCTGGTCCACGAGTACGGACCCGACACCGTCACAGGCATCGCCGAGGTGCCACCGGCGGATCTGATCGCGGCAGCGAGGCTTTTCGGGCGATCGCAGCACCCGGTCATCATCTACGGGCTCGGCATCACCGAGCACGCCCACGGCACCGACGGCGTGCGCACCCTGACCAACCTCGCCATCCTGCGCGGCTCGGTCGGCACACCCGGCTGCTGCGGAATCCTCCCGCTACGCGGCCAGAACAACGTCCAAGGCGCATCCGACATGGGCGCGCTGCCGGACGTCCTGCCCGGCTACCAGCCCATCAGCGACGCGGGAGTCCGCGACCGCTTCGCAGCCGCCTGGGGCCACCCGGTTCCCGGACGCCCCGGCCTGCGCATCCCGCAGATGTTCGACGCCGCCATCGCCGGAGACGTGCGGGCGCTGTACGTCATCGGCGAGGACATCGCCCAGAGCGACCCGACCAGCGGCCACGTCCGCGACGCCTTGCGGGCGTGCGACCTGGTGGTCTGCCACGACCTCTTCCTGTCGCGCACGGCCGAGCACGCCGACGTCGTCCTGCCCGCCGCGTCCTTCCTGGAGAAGGACGGGACCTTCGTCAACTTCGACCGCCGCTTCCAACGCGTGCGCCCCGCACTGACCCCGCCAGGACGAGCGGACACCGACTTCGGCATCCTGCACCGCCTCGCCCGCTCCCTGGACTCCGACCTAGGGTGCCGCACACCCGCCGAAGCGCTCGCCGAATGCGCCGCCCTGACACCGGTCTTCGCCGGAATCTCGCACCGCCGGCTCGACGCCGAAGGACCGCTGCACTGGCCCTGCCGAGCACCCGACCAACCCGGCGAAGCCGTGCTCCACCTCGAGAGGTTCTCCACGCCGGACGGCCGAGCGGCACTGGCCGCCCTGCCCTACCTCCCACCTGGCGAACAACCAGACGCCGAGTTCCCCTACGTCCTGGTCACCGGCCGGCGGCTCGTGCACTACAACACCGGATCCATGACCCGCCGCACCCCCAACACCGAACTCCGGCCCGCCGAGACCCTCGAACTCCATCCCGCCGACGCCGCCCACCTCGGCGTGCGGGAAGGCGCCGAGGTGACCGTGACCAGCCGCTGGGGCCGAGCCACCCTGGCCGCCCACCCCAGCCGCGACGTCGCGCCGGGCCAGGTGTTCGCCGCCTTCCACTTCCCCGGCGCGACCGTCAACGACCTCACCTCGCCGCACACCGACGCGATCACCGGCTGCCCCGAGTACAAGGTCACCGCGGTTCGCATCGCGCCCGCGCAACGCGACTCCGACCGAGCTGCTGGAAAGCCGTGAGCCCGCCACGCGTCTCCGAACGAACTGCCCAGGTTCGAGGCCGCCACGGTGGCCTCGCGGGAGGAAGCCGGGGAGCACTGACGTGGTTCAGCGCAACCCTGGCCGATGACGCATCCGTCCGTTGTGGAGTGCTTCCGTGAGCGAGCAGAGCAGTTACGCGATCGTCGTCGGCATCGACGGCTCGCCATCCTCGAAAGACGCCCTGCGGTGGGCCGTTCACCACGCACGTCGTGCAGATGGACGAATCAACGCGGTGATGGTCTGGGACACGCCCGCGCTCTACGACTGGCCGATGCGAACCGCCGAGCAGCTCGACCGCGCCACGAACGAGGCGCTCCGCGAGATCGTCCGCGAAACCGTCGACGAAGCCGACCTCGCCAGGATCAGCACGCACGTCGCCCGCGGCCATCCGGCCAAGGCCCTGCTGGACGCCGCCGGAACAGCCGACCTCCTCGTCGTGGGCCGGCGTGGCCAGGGCACCTTCACCCACGCCCTGCTCGGCTCGATCAGCCAGTACTGCGTCAACCACGCACCGTGCCCGGTGGTCGTCGTGCGCGACGACCACCGGCCACCGGCGCGGTGAAGGTCAAGACCGACCGGGTCAGGGAATGAGTACTATTTTCCCGAATTTTCCGGGTCCGGACAGGCGCGCGTACGCCTCGTCGTAGGCGTGGATCTCGTAGGTCGCCTCGATCGGTACCTGAATTCGTTCCTGTGCCAGGAGCGGGACGACATGGGTGCGGATGCCGTGTGCCAGCAGTGCCTTCTCCGCGGGGCTGCGCCCGCGAATGGTCGTTCCGATGAGGCGGGCGCGTTTGAGCATGAGGTCGAACATCTTCAAGGGCGCGGTCATTCCGCCCTGAACGCCGACGACGAGCAAACGTCCACCGGTCCGCAGCAACTCGACGCGGTCCAGGCAGCTGTCGCCACCGACCAGTTCGACGATGATGTCGAACGGTCCGTGGTCGATTTCGCGTTCGGGCGTGACAACGTCGAGGCGACCGCTCTCAGCCGGCAGCGCGGCGACTTTGCCGTGGAGTTCGGTGCGGCGCACGCTCGCAACCACATCGGCGCCGGAGACCGCAGCGATCTGCACCATCGCTGTGCCGATCCCGCCGGCGGCGCCGGTGATCAGAACCTGGTCTCCGGCAGCGATACCGGCCTGGGTGACGAGCGCATCCCACGCGGTGCTGAAGGCTTCCGGGAATCCGCCCGCGTGCTCCCATGGGATGTTGCCCGGAACCGGGAGGAGCAGATCTGCGGGGACGGCGATGCGTTCGGCGTGTCCACCTCCACCGACCAGCGCCATCACGCGGTCTCCGACGCGGACGTCGCGCACCGCCGAACCCAGTTCGAGGACTTCGCCGGCGACTTCCAAGCCGGGGATGTCGGCCGGCCAGCCGGCGGGTGCCGGGTAGTCTCCGCGTGCTTGCTGCAGGTCTGCGGCGTTGAGCCCGGCGCTGCGGATGCCGATGAGGACCTGATCCGGCTGGAGAACGGGCTCCGGGCACTCCCGAAGCTCGAACCGGCCGTCAACGATCGTGACTGCGCGCATGACGAAATACTAGGGTGGAAGAAATGCGACATCGCTCCTCGTAGATGCACGGTCCTGCTGACTGCCGACGCGGAGGTCGTAGTAGCCCTCGCGGACGATGAACGCATGACGTCCTTCTTCGACAGCCCCTTCAGCGCGGCGCCGTTGCATGTGGGCGACTGCGAGTGGGGCTAAGCGCATGAGGGCCAACGACGAGCGTTCTCTCCTGCCCCGGCGCGACCAGGAACCGCTCTAGGCACTGTTCCGGCGGATCAGGCTTCGGGGTTGAAGGGCCGGAGGTCGTAGAGGTAGGAGCGGCCATTCTTGAAGCTGCGCCAGACGTTGGCCGGGGGTTCGGGCTCATCGATGTGGCTGTTGAGGGGATGGGCGGTCACGAGGCCGTCAGCGATCTTGCAGTGCCAGCCGTCGGTCGGCGACCAGACACACCACACGTTCCCGTCCGTGCGGCGGTAGGCGGGGCGGCCGTGGTGCTCGCCGTCGCGTTCGAAGTAGTAGCGGAGCCCGTCGATGTGGCGGACGAAAGCGAAGGATGCGAGTGCCGTCATACCTTCGGCACTGTAAGGGGACGACGCCGCTGCGGCTGCGGAGTTTCGGACGTAACCAGGTGCAGAGCGCATCTCATGGGTGGAGCCAGAGCCGGATTGCGGCGACGGTGACGGTGCCGTGGAAGACATGAGCCCCATGCCGGGCACAACGGACCAGCAGTCCGACAGTCACATGATCCGCCGGAAAGTGCCTAGTCGGGTTTGCCATCGGGCAACTGTGTTCACGGGCCGCGACGTGCTGACCACATCCACCGCGCTGTGGCGCAGCGGCACCGGACTCCTCGACACTCAGGGCATGCACCTGCTGCTGATCGCCGACACTCACCTCCCGAAACGCGCCAAGGCCCTGCCATCGGAGATCTGGGACGCGGTGACAACAGCCGATACCGTCATCCACGCCGGCGACTGGGTCGATGTCGCGCTGCTCGACGAACTCGAGGCGCGCAGCGCACGGACGATCGGGGTGTACGGCAACAACGACGGTCCAGAAGTGCGAAGCCGGCTTCCCGAAATCGCCCGTGCCGAGCTGGGCGGAGTCCGACTCGCCGTGATCCACGAAACCGGCCCCGCACGGGGCCGGGAAGCCAGATGCGATCGGTTGTTCCCGGACACCGACGTGCTCGTGTTCGGGCACAGCCACATCCCGTGGGACACCACCACGCCCGGCGGTCTTCGACTGCTCAACCCCGGCTCTCCCACCGATCGTCGCAGCCAGCCGTACTGCACGTACCTGACCGCTGACATCTCCGGCGAGCAGATCCGGAACGTCGTGTTCCACCGCCTACCACCGCGTTGCACCGGTTGACCCCCGGGTTGGCAGCCGAGCACTCCCGTCGCCGGTACGCCGTCGCCCGGCGTGCGGAAAATTTGATGCCGACATCAGGACGATGGCTACGCTGCTTGTGCGTCGCCAGGGCTCTTCGCGTCATGGCGTTGGGGGCGGGCCCCGTGCCGCATCGGAACAAGCAGAGCCATCGTCCGGTTCTATTCGACGAGGACGGGTTTAAGCCATCACCTCCTCAATAATCCGCCGAATCGTCGTCGGACATGTCCGGCTCGGCGGAGTAGCCGCCGTCGAGCGAGCTCGGATCGACCGAGTAACCACCGTCGAGCGAGCCCGGATCGACGGAATAGCCGCCATCGGACATCTCCGGGTCGGCGGAGTAGCCGTCGTCGGTCATGCCCGGATCGACGGAATAGCCGCTATCGGTCATGCCCGGATCGACCGAGTAGCCGCCGTCGAGCGTGCCCGGGTCGACCGACATGTTCGGTTCGGCGGAGTAACCGCCGCCCGACATGTTCGCATCCGCCGACATTCCACCCATGTCGTCCGTGCCGGGGAGGCACATGCCGGCGCCCTCCTCGGACGCGGCCGCGGCTCCCGCGTCAGCGGGGTCCACTTCGTGCGGGAGGTCCTCTTCTCCCACCACCTTCATGCCGCGGACCGCGTCGACGCCTTCCCCGACGATGCCGCCGATTCCGCCGCCGACCTCGCCACCTGCCCAGTCCGACCCGGGTGGGCCGAACTCCGCACCGGCAGCGCTCCCGATCACGCCGCCGATCGCTTTTCCGGCCTGCTGGCCCGCGTGCTCGTCGCTGAAGTCGCCTTCCTGGACGGGCCCGGGGAACGGGACGCCGCTGTCGTTCGGATATCCAGGATTCGCTTTCGGTCCCACGTCTTGCACAGGACCCTCCTTCCCGGCCCGCCGAACCGAACGTGCGCTCCAGCACGGGGTCCGACCCGACGGGCACCGATGTTCGGCTCAAGCGACCCGCTGCCGAACGGCAGCGGGTCGCGACCACCCCGCGGTCACCCGGTCGGCCCGACGAGGTCGCCCAGCATCCCTTCGCAGGTGCGGATCAGGACGTGGGCGGCGGCGACCGACTGCCGCAGGCTCGCCGGGCTTTCCGCCCGGCCCTGCCAACGGGCCAGCGCCTCCTGGGCGGCATTGCGGATCGCCCCCTGGTCGGCCTCCGGCGCCAGCCCGAGGCGGCGGGCCGGGGCGATTCCCGAACTTCCCAGCAGGCGCTCGGCTTCCGCGACCTCCTCCTCGGTGAGCCCGGCGGGGTCTTGCCGCAGGGAGTTGAGCAACCGGAGCTCGGCGATCTCATGGGCGCCGGCCCACACCCGCTCCACCTCCGCGACCAGTTGTTTGTTCCCCTCCAAGGGCATTTGCCGCAGCACCGTGCCCAGCGCCTGCAGCACCGACCGGGCCTTGAGCACTTCGGCCCGGGCCGCGAACTGGGTGCCCAGCGCCGCGACGAGCTGCCGCAGCCCGGAGTTCTCGATGAGCATCGCGGCCAGCTGCGCGGAATTGCCGCACTTGCCCGACCGGATCAGCTCGATGCCCAGCCTCAGTCCGTACATGCCCAGGCGGTCCAGCAGCCGGCGCCGCCCTTCGGCGTCGACCTCGGCGGGGCAGTCCAGCTTGACGAAGCGGTCCACCGAAACCAGCGTCGGTGCCAGTTCCTCGGCCGGTGCCCTGGCCAGCAGCTCCAGCCCGCGGAATTCCTCCTCGCGCAGGGTCCGCCCGGTGTAGGCGAGCAGCCCGGTCACCGGCAGCACCGTCTGGCACAGCCGGCGCACCTGCTCGCTCTTCCGGTAGGAATCGGCCACGCGCGCCGCGCTCGCCATCGAATCCATCTTGCCCGCACCGATCTCGTCGGCCCGCGACAGCACGCCCACCGCGTTGACCGGTGTCGGCTGCACGATGTCGTCGTCGTGGAACGCCTCCAGCATCCGGATGTCCTCGCGGTGCGCGTAGCGCATCAGGTACAGCACCGCATCGGCCGGCGTGACCCGGCCGTTCGCGGGGGTCAGGAAGTCCTGGGCCCGCTCGGAGATGTCCGTCGACACCGAACCGATCCCCGGTGTGTCGATGAGCATGAAGTTGCGCAGCGCGGTGGACGGCCACTCCACGACCAGCCGCTCCACGTCCGCGGCCCGGGTTCCGCCGAGGTCGATTCGGATGGCGCGGCTGTCCGGGCGGGCGTACCGCACCTCGCGCGCCTCCCCCTGCCTGGGCTGCAGCACCACGCGACAACTGTCGCCGTGCTGGAACCAGGTGACGATGCGGGTGCACTCGCCCGCGTCGGTGGCCGCCAGCTCCTCGCCGATCAGCGCGTTGAGCAGGGTGGACTTGCCCGCCTTGACCTTGCCCGCGATGGCCACCCGCAGCGGTTGCCGAATCCGCACCGCGAGGGTCTGCAGCGATGCCTCGGCCGGGGTGCCGGCGTAGGCGGTGGCCGCCGACCGGATCACCCCGTCAACCTGCTGGATGAGCGATGAGTTTTTCATCCCGCACCCCGCCTTCACTTGCCCGGAAGAGCGTTTCGGCTTTCCTGCGCAGCATTGCCACGGACTTGCGGGCCTGTTCCATCTCGGGCAGGCGGCGCTCCCGCTGGTCCTTGTCGGCCCGCAACGACTTCTTCGCCGCCGCCACCGATTGCGCCGCCGCGTTCTGCAGTTCCGCCGCGCGTTCGGAATAGCCCTGCCGCATCTCGCGCTGCATCCGGCGGATGGTGTCCTTGGAGTCCTTGGCGATGTGGAACTTCAGGTCCTCGGTGTACTGGTTGACCGCCGCCTTGGCCTTCTGGCGGCGTTCCTGCACGTCGCGCTTGGCCCCGGAGCGCAGTCCGCCGACACCGCTGAGGACGCCGAAGGCCATCGACACCGGGTTCATCCCGGACATCAGCGCCACCCGGCCCACGGTCTTGAACAGCAGCATGCCGGTGCGCATCCCCTTGGTCTTCAGGCTGGCCTTGACGATCTCGACGTCCTCGGCCGCCTCCTCCAGCTCCTTGATCAGCTCCGTGGGGGCCTCGGCGTGCACTTCGACCTCGGCGCCCTGCTGCTCCTCGGCGAACTGCTCGGCCACCGACTTGCCGAGCTCGGCGACGCGTTGTTGGAGCAACGTGTAGTTCTCCACCACCTCCGCGGTCAGCCGACGCCGCATCCACGCCTGGATCTCGTCCCAGGTCTTCGCCGGATCTCCCTCGCCGATCGCCTTGTTGGCCTCCCTGGTGAGGTCCCGGAACCGCCGCCGCATGTCGAAGTCCACATCGGACGAGATGTTGCCGAAGCCGTCACCGAGCGTCTGCTGCCAACGCGCCCCGGCGGCGCGCAACGCCTCGGCCTTCTTGCCCGCCTCCTGCAGCTTCGCGACGAGCTCCTTGCCCTGCTCGGGATCGGCCAACGTCTGCTGCCGGGCCGCCAGCACCTGGTCGATCTGGCCCAGCACGTCGCGGAAGTTCGCGGTGACCGCGGCCAGGGTGAGCCGTTCGATGTTGGCGACCACTTTCTGCCCGAGGTAGGCCAGCAGCGGCACGCAACCGGACTCCGCGAACAGCCGCTTGTCGCGTTTGAGCGCGGCCTGCGCCTGCAACGCGGTGGCCACCGGGAACACCGGGATCTCCAGCCCCGCGGCGCGCAGGTGCGCCTTGTCCTGCTCGACGATCTGCCGCCACTGCGGGTAGAGGTCGATCTTCGTCACCGCGCAGACGACGCTCGGGCAGAGGTTCTTCGCGGATTTGAGCAGTTCGATCTCCGTGGCGGTGAGCTCCTGCGCGGCGTCGGTGGCGAACACCAACGCGTCGGCGGCCGACAGCACGCCGTAGGTGGGGGCTTCCGCGGTCTCGCTCAGGCCGCCGACCGGCGTGTCCACGAAGGTCACGCCCTGCGACAGCAGCTGGTTCGGGATGCCCACGTCCACCCACATCAACTTGCCGCCCTTGTCGTTCGGCGGAGCCTCGGTGACCTGCCTGGGGATTTCCCGCAACGGCGCGGCCACCCGGCTGGCCTCCTTCTTGCCGTTGCCGCTCGGCTGGTAGGTCAACGTGACGGCGGGCTTCTCGGCATAGGTGATCGACATCGGCACGGCGGTGGACGCGGTGTCCACCACCGGGCAGATCGGCACGTTGACCAACGCGTTGACCAGCGAGCTCTTGCCCTTCTTGAATTCGCCGACCACGACGATGCGGATCAACCGCTTCTTCCGGTCGGCCAAGTGCTTCCGGTCCGCGTTCAACCGCCGGACCAGGTCCTTGCGCCCGCTCTTCTCGGCGAGCCTGCTGGCCGCGGCCAGGACGGCTTCGACGCCGTCCACCCAGTGCGCGGAGCCCCCCTCGGGGGGCTTGGGTTGCTGCGATGGCCCTGTCATTGCCGCCCACCCGACCCCGTTACCGTCAAAGTCCACTGTGGATGTACATCGGTCAGAACCCGAAGAAGTCGCCGATGGCGTCGCCGGCGTCCTCCAGGGCACTACCGACGTCGTCGACCACGTCGGTCACCGTCTCCGCGGCGTCGTCGAACGCATCGCCCGCCGCCGTGCCGAAATCGGTGAAGGTGTCACCGATGTCGCTGACCGTCTCCGTGCCGAAATCCCAGACGTCCGTGAGCTCGTCGTCGAATCCGATGTCGGTCACCAAGTCCCAGGTGAAGTCACCGACCGCGTCGGCCGCGTCGTCGATGGCATCGTCGACACCGGCGTCGCCGAGCCATTCGCCGAACTCGCTGCCGAGCCAGCCACCGGCTGCGGCTCCCAGCGGCCCGAGGAACATTCCGCCGACCGTCGCGCCCGCGACACCGCCGACCGCCGCGCCGTAATCGCCCTCGAGGAGGTCTTCGACGCCCGATGCGACGCCGCCGACGCCGAGCGCGCCGCCGCCGAAGTCCACCGCCGTGCTCAGCATGCCGCCCCAGTCACCGCTCAAGACGTCGGTGGCCACATCCGCGTATTCCCCGACACCGAGCGCATCGGCCGCGACACCAGCCGCTTCACCGGCCAACCCGCCCCAGTCGCCGCTGAGCACGTCATCGGCCACGTCGCCGATCGGACCGAGATCGCCGACACCGATCTCCTCGGCCGCGGTCCCGAGCAGACCGCCCCAGTCGCCGTTGTAGAAGTCGGTGGCCGCCTGGCCGAAGTCGCCGACACCGAGCCCGCTGGCCACGTTGTCGGCCAGCCCGCCGATGTCCCCGCTGAGCAGACCGCCGGCGACCCCGCCGAGCCCGATGTCGCCGAGCCCGATGTCGCCGATCGTGGTCGTCACCGAACCGGCCAGGTCGCCCCACTCCCCGCCGAGCAGGTCGTCGGCGACCGTGGTGAAGTCGCCGAACCCCATCCCGGACAGGGTGTCCCCGGCGTACGAACCCCAGTCGGTGCTGCCCAGCGTCTCACCGGCCCAACCGCCCAGCTCGGCACCGGCGGCGGAGGTCGTGGCGCCGACCGGACTGCCCAACCCGTCAAAGTAGTCGAACACGGTGTCGTGCAGGGCCGGCTCGGTGATCTGGAGCACGGCCGGATTCGAGAACGGATCACCCTGCGCCCACGGCAGCGTGGTCGTGGTGGTGGTCGTGGTGGTGGTCGTGGTCCAGCCACCGGTGTCCCAGCCGCCAGCACCGCCCCAGCCCCCGGTGTCCCAGCCGCCAGCACCGCCCCAGCTCCCGGTGTCCCAGTCCTCGGGGAGGAACCCGGTGTCCCAGCCTCCGTCGTCCCAGAGCCCGGACGTATCCAAGCCCGTCGTGTCGTCCCCCGTGTCCCCCAGGTCCTGCCCGGGCTCGCTGAGCAAGCCGCCTGAAGACTCGTCCGTCGCGGGTTCGGTGGAGGCCGTGTCGACGTCGTGGGAGAAGTCGTCCTGAACACCCGTCCCGGCCGCAGTGTCGGCTCCCAGCGGCTCCCGCATGTCCTCGCCGCCGAAGTACCCGGTCGGACCCGCTACGCCGCGGGCGTCGAGGTCGCGCAGCCTGTCCAGGTCCTCCTGGCTGAGGTCCTGCTGTTCCGCTGCCAGGCCCGCGTCTTGCGTCGTCGAGTAGTCCGGGTGCTCGTACTCGGTGTGCGGCCCCAAGCTCTCGTAACCGGGCTCAGCCGGCTGCACATCGTCCCAAGCTCCACGCTCCGGCTGCTCATAATCCGTGTGCGGCGCCAAGCTCTCGTATCCAGGCTCAGCCGGCTGCACGTCATCCCACGCCCCGCGCTCCGGCTGCTCATAATCCGTGTGCGGCGCCAAACTCTCATAACCAGGCTCAGCCGGTTCCACCTCCGGCTGTTCCCCGGCCCCGGGGTGCTCGTACCCCGCCTCGGAAGCCGAGCTTTCACCCGCGGGGAACTGGTATTCCAGGGTCGTGTACTCGCCGGTGTCGGAAGTCTCCTCGGCGGGTTGGTCCACGTCCTCCGTCGAGTATTCGGGAGCCCCCTCGACCACATCCGTTGGCTCGGCCCCGTAATCCGCCGGCTCATCGACCGCGTAGTCGGATGGATCGGTGTAGGCGACGTCGGTGGAGTCCTCAGCGGTGCCATAGTCGGATGGATCGGTGTAGGCGACGTCGGTGGAGTCCTCAGCGGTGCCGTAGTCGGATGGATCGGTGTAGGCGACGTCGGTGGAGTCCTCAGC
>NZ_JBFAIN010000010.1:210938-262752 GCF_040654735.1 Saccharopolyspora sp. NPDC050642
GCGGTGCCGTAGTCGGATGGATCGGTGTAGGCGATGTCGGTGGAGTCCTCGGCGGTGTCGTAGTCGGACGTCTCGGCGGTGTAGTCCGTCTCGGCTGAGTAGTCCGTCTCGGCTGAGTAATCGGTATCTGCCGAGTAGTCCGTCTCGGTCGAGGAATCGGTTTCGGCGGAGTAGTCCGTCGTTTCCGCTGCCGTGTAATCCGTCGTTTCCTCGGCAGAGAAGTCCGTGGTCTCGTCGCCGGCACCCGTGTCAGGGACCATCTCCTCGTCCATGTCTTCCCGCCTCGTGTCGTGGGTGGTCGTCCGCCCGGACGCCATCACTGGTTGTGGGTGCCCTTGTTGGTGCCGTCAGTTCCTCCATCGCCGGTCTTCGGAGGGTTCTCGCCGGTGGGCTTCGGGTGATCGGTCTCGGTGCCGCCGCCGGAACCACCACCCCCAGAGCCACCACCTGAGCCGCCGGAACCACCGGAACCCCCGCCGGATCCGTTGTCCGTGCCGCCGCCGGAACCGCCGCCAGAGCCACCGCCGGAGCCGTTGTCGGTGCCACCACCAGAACCTCCGGAACCGCCATCGGTGCCCCCGCCGGAACCGCCACCCGTACCGCCGTCCGTACCGCCGCTGCCTCCGGAGTCGGTACCGCCCTGCTGGTTCGGGACGTAATTCGGCGTCGGCACCGGGGCCGGAGGCGCCACCGCGGGTGGCGGAGGCGAACCGGACAGCCCCGACAGCAACGTCCAGCCGCCCCAACCCGCGCCCCCGAGCAACAAGGCCACAAGGATTACGAGTGTGATCACTCGCGCCCGCGGCTCCTTCAGCGCTGCGGGCACCTTCAGCGACGGCATCGAGGGCTTCGAAGGCATCTTGAGCGGCGAACTCGGCGGTGCGACCGGTGCGGCCTCGGGCACGTAACCGGCCGTTTCCCCGGGTGCGGCCGCGACCGGAGCGGGCTCCGGCTCCTCGGCAGGTGCCGGCGGCTCCGCCGCTGCGCGCTGCTGCGGCACCGGCTCCGTTGGTGCCGCCTCCGGCTGCACCGGTGCCGGCTCGCTCGGCGCCTCCTGCGGGGCAGCTACCGGTGGGCTCACCGCGGCAGCGGGCTCGCTCATCCCGGCGCTCGCGGCTACGGACGGCGGAGCCGGGGTGAGCCGGCTGGCGGCTCGTTCGCGCGCGGTGATGGCCGCGCCGGACGCGATCGCGTACTTCGGGGAGGCGTCGACCGCCACCGGCCTGCGCAGCTCCGCGGAGATCATCTGGGAGATCAGCGGGATCCGCGAGGATCCGCCGACCAGCAGCACCTTCTGCAGGTCCCCCGGCTCGATCTCGGCCGAACGAAGTGCGCGCAGCAGGTCCCGGATGGTTTCGGCGACGCTCGGCCGGATCATCTGCTCGAACTCCTGCCGGGTCAGCCGCACCTGCGTCTGGACCTGAGGCAGCAGCACCGGCACGACCGTCTGGGTGTCCTCCGACAACGCCTCTTTGGCGGCCGTGCATTCGGCGCGCAGGCGCAGGATGATCTGCCGGGTGTGCACGTCGCGCGGGTCAAGTCCGTGCAAGGATTTCCCGGTGCTGCGCACGACGTGGGTCAGCACGGCCTCGTCGAAGTCCATGCCGCCGAGGTGTTCGATGCCCTGCGATGCTCCGACCAGGTCGAATCCGCGCTCGCGCTTGGCCAGCACCGCCGCGTCGAACGTGCCGCCGCCGAGATCGTAGACGGCGACGGTGTCACCGGCGTCGACCCGTTCCGCCGAGGCGTAGGAGATGGCCGCGGCCTCCGGTTCGGTCACCGTGGTGGCGCCGGTCAGGTCGGCCAGCTGGAAGCACTGGGCGAGCAGGTCTTGCTTGTACGGCCCCCAGTTCGCCGGGTGGCAGACCGTCACGTGCGCGGGCGGCTCGCCCCGCTCGCGGGCGACGGTGTCGACGGTCCAGCGCAGCAGCCGGGCCATCAGCGCGTCGGCGGAGAACGGTTTGCCGCCCAGGATGATCGGGGCCGGGTCGCCGAACCGGCGCTTGAACTCCCGGACCACGCGACCGGGGTCGGTGGCCGCCCGGCGGTGCGCGGCCTCGCCGACGAGGAAGTCGTCGGCGTCGGTCAGGAACAGCACCGACGGCACCTTCGGCGCGTGCTCACCTAGCGTGGCGACCTCGACTCGGTCCTCCACGGCGACTGCCGCCGCGGTGAAGGTGGTGCCGAGGTCAACCCCGAGCTGGTATCCCATAGAGGTCTGTCTCCTGTGCCAGCCCTGGTTCCCGTCCCGGTGGTGATCTGCGGTACGCCTGGCGCACCCGCGGCCCGCCACCACGTTCCGGCCGACTGCGGGCCGGAGCGGTGTACCCCGCGTAACGACCGCTTCGTCGTGGCCACGCACCATGTGCGTCCACACGTGTCCCGGTCGCCCTGTAGCCATGCGAACACGCCGAGTTTCCCGGCAATAGCGCCGAAAGTCCCGCATCAGAAGAGAATCTGCACCCTGCCCGCGGCATCTGCCAGCGGCGAGGCGCCGAACGTCCGCCAGGTGCCCCGAATGACTCGGCGAGCAGGAAGAATCACCCTCTGCCGCAAGCAGGTCTGATGTGGACAGTTTCAGAATTGGCGTTCGGGACGCGATGTGGACGGGCCGACCGCCGGGATTCACACCTGCACATCGCAACGCTCGAAAAGCGGCAGCATGCGGGCGAACTTGTTATCACTGAAGGCAATCTCATGCTCACCGACCACGATCGCACAAGGAATCTCAAGCCTGAACACGGATACCCGGTGGATCGGCAAGCCCATCACGTGCTGAACCGGCTCACGGCGCACCGATCGCGAACACGTCCATCAGCTGCGCGAGGGTGCGGTAGTACCCGACGAGGACGACCAGCTCCACGACCCCCTCGCGCCCGAGCCGGGTGACCGCGGCGTCGAATTCGTCGTCGTCCAGGGGACGGAAGTCGTCCTGCAGGCGCCGGCACAGGGCGTAGGCCGCAGTCTCGATGGGGTCCTCGGAGGTGAAAGTGCCGGAGGCCAGGGTGGACAGCTCCGCTTCGGTGAGCCCTGCCGCGCGCCCGATCCGCTCGTGGGCGTATCGCTCGAAGCCGCTGTCGGTGGCCGCGGCGACGGTGAGGATCGCGATCTCGCGGGTGCGGGCGCTCATCCGCGTGCGGTAGCGCACTGCCGCTCCCAGTTCTTGGAGCGGGCCGCCGACGCCGGGTGCGTGCAGCATCACGCCGAAGGGGCCGTTCAGCGCGCCGTCGTCGTCCTGGAGCGCGAAGAGCTGGGGCCCTGCGGCGCGCGGACCGGAGGTGATGCCCTGGTAGAGGGCCAGCTGTTCCTCGTTCAGCTCGGCCTTGGTCAGCTTGGGAAGTCGAGCGGGGTCGGTGGGGGTCACGTCGATGTCCTGTTCATCTCGGAGCCTCGGAGATGTCCGGTGAAGAATTCCGCGACGGCGGCGATGGTCTCGTGTTCGTCGAACACGGGGTCCTCGTGGTTGGCGCCGTCCAGGAGCAGGGTCCGGGCCTGGCCGCCGGCCGCCCTCACCGCCTCCGCGAGCCACCGGCTCTGCTGCGCTGAAGTGATGGCATCGCCGGTCCCGTGCAACAGCATCATCGGCGGGCTTTCGGAGTGGACGTGCGTGACCGGGCTCAGCGCGCGGAAGTGGTCTTCGGTGAGTTCGGCCTCGGGCACGCCCGCAAGCAGCGCATGGCGCAGGCGGGCGCTGGGCGGGTGCGGCAGGCCGGTCGGCCAGACCGCCGTGCGCACTTCGTGGGGCACCGGCAGAGCGGGGTCCGGACGGGCGTCGGCGGCGCGGGCCGTGAGGTCGTAGCTGCCGAAGTAGCCCACCATCGCCTGGACCGAGCTTTCCGGCCCATCGACGGCGAGGGCGAGATGGGCGGCGATGTGCGCGCCGGCGGAGGCGCCCCAGACCCCGATCCGTTCCGTGGCCAGGCCGTGTGCCTGACCTTCACGTCGCAGCCAGCGGACGGCGGCTTGGGCGTCGTGGAGCTGAGCGGGGAAGGCGGCAGCGTTCGCGAACCGGTAATCGGCGCTGGCGACGGCGATGCCGTGCTCAGCGAGGCGGACCAGTCGGTCGAGGTGATCCTCGCGGCTGCCGATCAGCCAGGCACCGCCGTGCAGGTACAGGACGACGGGCACGCCTGCCGGGGCCGGGATGTCCGGGATGTAGAGGTCGAGCAGCAGGTCCGGCGAGGCGTAGCGCAGCCCCTTCCGCGTGCGGACGACATGGTGTCGGGCCATCGCATGATCCTCCTCGTGTCCAGTCGGTCTTGCGCGAGCCGGTGCGCCGCAGCGGCCTGCATCAGCGCATCGCGGCGATGGCCGCGAGCACCCGCTGCTGGGAGCGCCGGGCCAGCTCCAGCGCCCGGTGCGGGTCGGCGGTCAGGAGCTTTCCGCCGCGCTTGACGATCCGGCCGCCAACCAGCACGGTGTCGACGTTGCCGGGGTGGGCTGCGAGCACCAGCGCTCCGGCCGGATCCGACACCGGGGCCAGGTTCAGGTCGCCGGCCCGGACCAAGATCACGTCGGCCTGCTTGCCGGGGGTGAGCGAGCCGGTCCTGCGGTCGAGTCCGGCCGCCTTGGCGCCGGCCAGGGTGGCGAACTCCAGGACGTCGCGGACCTGGAGGGACTCGGGTGCCCTCGGTGCGCGGGAGTGGCCGCCGCCCATCCACGTGCGGAAGTACGCCAGCAGGGTCCGCATCTGGGTGAACATGTCGCCGGAGCACTTGGTCTCGGTGTCGCCGCTGAGGCTCGGCCGGATGCCCGCGGCGAGCAAGCGGTCGAGGGGAACGTCGCCCATGCCGGGGGAATTGAGCTCGCAATGCACCCCCAGCGACACCGATGCGCCCGCGTCCGCGATCATCGCGAACTCGTCGTCGCCGCAGCGGCAGCAGTGGACGAAGGTGATGTCCGGACCGAGCACGCCGGCGTCCCGCAGCTGCGCGACTGCCCGGTGGTGGGCGTTGTGCGCGTACGCGCCGACGTGGACGGTCGTGCGAACGCCCAGCTCCCGGGCCAGTCGCAGGTCGTCGAGCCATACGTCGCGCCGGGCCATCTCCGGTCCGCGGGCCGCCATCGCCAGGGTCAGCAGCTGGTCATCGGAGGCGAAGTACCGCTCGCGAAGGCGGCGGATGTCCTGCGGGTGTCCGAGGGCGCTGTCGCGAGTCCACTCGGGCGCCAACGGCCACCCGTGCGCGAAGACGCCGCGGATGCCCGACTCGGTCAGGGCCTGGATGGCGGCGTCGGAGTGCTCAGGGGTGTTCTGGACGTGGGACCAGTCCACCAGCGTGGTCACACCGGAGTCCAGCGCCGAAAGCGCGCCCAGGAGGTTGCCCGCGTACACGTCGTCCGGGCGGTATCCGGCGCCGACCGGGCCGAGCATCTCGGCGAAGTACTGCAGCGGATCGGTATCGGCGTAGTGGTGCCGCACGGCGGTCTGCCAGGTGTGCCGGTGGGTGTCGATGAACCCCGGCATGACGATCATCGACGTGGCGTCGACGACCTCGGCGCCGAGGGCGTCGATGCTCGGAGCCACCTCGCGGATGACGCCGTCCTCGATCAGGACGTCACCCACCGGCAGCTCGCCGACCGCGCCGTCCATGCTCAGGACGTGGCCGTTGGTGATGAGGGTCGTGGTCATCGCCGGGCTCCGATCCAGTGCTTGATCTGGTCGGCCGCCGCCTGCGGGTCGGGGGCGTGCTCGTCGGCCCAGGCGATGTAGGCATCGGGGCGGATCAGCAGGCTGCGGACGGCCCGCAGTTCGGGGGTGGTCACGACGGGCACCCCGCTGACCACGCGCAATGGCAGCCCGGACGCGTCGAGTCCGGCGTAGCTGTCGTCACCGGTGCAGTCGATCAGCAGGAACCGTTGGTCGCGCAGCAGTTCTCCGACCCGCTCGATGCCGTCGGCAGTGACCAGTTCGAGGTCGGGGGCGCGATGACCGGTGAGGAGGTGGCTGCCCGGCAGGCTCGGGTAGGGCGCGGTCAGGCCGTTGAGTTCGAGTGCGATGCGCCGGTTGACCTCCGGCAGCGGGAGCAGGTGTTCCTGGAACATCCGTTTGAACACCACGCCCTCCGCGGTGAAGTTGAACTGCACGGCGCACTGCGCCTCCACACTGCGCAGCAGTTCCTCGGCGACCGGCCGGCGCTCCTGTTCGTAGGTGTCCAGCAGGGCGTCGTCGGCGTGGCCGTTGAGGACGGCGGCGAGCTTCCAGCCGAGGTTGAACGCGTCCTGGATGCAGAAGTTCATCCCGACGCCGCTGGCCGGGTAGTGGATCCGGGTCGACTCCCCCACCAGCAGGATGCGGCCGTTGCGGAACGTCGTGGCGATGCGCAGGGCGTCGGTGAAGCGGGACGCCCACCGCAACCCGTCGAACTCCACCTCCCTTTCCAGGACGTCGCGCAGACAGGCGCGGACCTCCTCCTCGGTCACCGCCTCGGATTGCGGGGCATGGCGCCGTTGCGCGTGCACGATGTTGAAACGCGTCACCGCAGTGCCGTCATCGTCGTGGCCGAAGGGGAAGGATGTGACCCAACCGTGTTCGTTGTCGGTCATCAACCGCCCGTCCGGCCCCAACCCGCCAGTCCGCAGATCGGCGACCATGCCCGTGAAGGTCGCACCACGTCCTTCGAAGCCGATTCCGGCCTGCCCGCGCACCAGGCTGCGACCGCCATCGGCTCCCACCGCGTAGCGCGCCGTCAGCTCGAGGCGGCCCGCCCCGTGCGCTGCGGTGACCAGAACTCCCTCGGCGTCCTGGGTGATCTTCTCGACCAGTGCGCCGTGCCGCACGTCCACATCCAGCTCGCGGGCGCGTTCGAGGAGCAGCTCCTCGGTCATGTTCTGCGGCATGATCAGCCGGAAGCCGAATCGCGAGTTCAGGTGATGCCAGTGCACTGGTTGCATACCGGCCCAGATGTGCACCGGGATCAACGGGTTGTCCCTGATCGACCTGGCGCGCTCGAAGAAGCGGTCGGCGATCCCGCGGGCGTCGAAGAGTTCCAGGACACGCGGCAGCACCGTGCCGGCGCGGGACTCGACCGGCTTCGTACGGCGCTCGAGCACCGTCACCCGCACACCCGCCAAGGCCAGCTCACTCGCGACGGTGAGCCCGGAGGGGCCGCCTCCGACGACCACGACGTCCGTGTCTGTCATGCTTCAGACTCCCGTCTGCTTCAGGGGCCGGGCGTCGATCCCGGCTCGTTGGAGTGCGGTGGCGTGGGCGGCCAGGCGACTGCGGTCGCCACTCGGGTTGACGAAGAACGCGGCGCACACGCCGCCTGCGATGACGATCAGCCCGGTGATGGTGAAGCCCAAGCCGAAACCGCTCGCGGCATCGGAGGAGGCGTCCAGGATCAGGCCCATCGCGAACGGCCCGGCGATGCTGCCCAGCGAGTAGAGGCCGTTGAGGGTGCCCATGACGGCTCCCCGCTGGCCGGGCGGGCAGAGCCGGCCGACGGCGTTGAAGGCCGAGGTCATGGCGACCATCGGCAGCCCTGCGGCGAGGGTGACGCCGCAGATCAGCAGGAAGGCGTTGCCCAGGTGGGGCACCAGCACGGCGCAGGCACCGCCGACCGTCACGGTCACGCCGGTGAGGACGCCGAGCGGGAAGCGTTCGGAGACGCCGCGGGCCATGAGCCGACCGGACAGGGCACCGAGAACGATGATGGCGACGATGCTGACGATGTTCGGCGGGATGACCATGTTGCCCGCCGCGGAGGCGCTGAAGCCGGCGACTTTGATGAAGAACGGGACCAGCCACGCGATGACGACGGCAAGGCTCCAGGCGGCCGCGAAGGTCATCGCGACCGCGCCGACGAACGTGCGGCTGAGGAGGATGCGCCGGTAGGGGATGCGCTCGCCGTCCAGGCCGGCGGTTCCTCCGGTGGCATCCGAGCCTTCGGCCGCAGGGGCGGAAGGGGTTTCGGCAGGCCGGTCTTTGCCGAAGGCAGCCCAGACCAGCGCCCACACAACGCTGAGCGCGGCAGTGGTGAAAAAGCCCCACCGCCAACCGTGTTCGACGATCACCCACGTCAGGATGGGCGCCGCGGTCAGCGCGCCGATGCCGTGGGCGATCTGGGTGAGGGCCGTCGGCAGGCTGCGGCGCTCCGCTGGGAACCAGCCGTGCACGGTGTGGACGGCCAGCGGATTGGCCGGCCCCTCGGCAGCGCCGATGAGGATCCGGCTGGCGAACAGCGCCGCCACGGTGGAGGTCACCAGCACCGAGCCCTGCGCGACGGCCCACAGGAGCGCCAGCACGACGAACACCCACTTGCTGCGGACCTTGTTCACCATCAGCCCGACGAGGACTGCTGCGACGCTGAAAAGCAGGTAGAAACTGCTGCTCGCGGCGCCGTAGGTGACGTTGCTGAGCTTCAGCTCATCCATGATCGGGACGGCCGCGAGCCCGAGAACGGCCTTGTCCCAGAACGAGAGTGCCATGGCGGCCATCAACAGGACGGTCATGAGCCATGCGCGCCTCAGATCATGCGACCTCTCCATGGTGATCTCCTCGCATCGGGGTGAATCGTGTGGTCAGGCGTGCTGGCTCCGCGGTTGCAAGACGAAGCCATCGGCGGCCGCCTGGTTCGGGTTGCCCGAACGGGCGTGCATCACGGCGCCGCCTAGGGGCCGGCCGGGCTCTCCTCCACGCGCGTCCGTCTTTCCCTTCCGGTCGGCTCGCACTCCGGTTCGCCGACCGGTCCGACCGACGACGGCCCGTCAGGAGTGGTGGAGACGTCGTGGCCACGGGTTCATCCGGCTGCGCTGTGCGTGCCGGTCATGAGGGCGGCCAGGTCCTCGGGGTGCAGGAACGACGGGGGCGGCGGCGGGCCCCAGTTGAAAAGTCCTTTGGCGCCTTCGAGGACTTCGGGCGTCCACAGCTGGTCGTCCACGACGCAGTCCATGTCGGAGTAGTACTCGGAGAAGTTGCCTGCGGGATCCTTGAGGTACCAGAAGAAGTTGGACCCGGCGTGGTGCCGGCCCAGGCCCCACACGTGCCGTTCCGGGTGGTCCTCCAGCATCGCCGTGGCGCCGCGACCGACCTCGTCGATGTCGTCGACCTGCCAGGAGGTGTGGTGCAGGAACGCGACGGGGGCCGCGAGGACCAGGAGGTTGTGGTGGTCCGTGGAACAGCGCAGGAACACGCCGTGGTCCTTGATGTAGTCGCTGGCCTTGAAGCCCAGGCCCTCGCGGAAGAAGGCGGTGGTCGCGTCTAAGTCGGTGGTGCCGACGACGGCGTGGCCGAGCTTGCGGGGCTGCACAGGGGTGGTGCGCAGGATTCCGGGGGCTCGGGAGCCGGCGCGCTCGATCCGGCCGGGTCCGTTGTAGACCGTGGCGGGGACGGTGGGCTGGGCGAGGCGCGGGGCGACTTCCAGCACGGCTCGTACCGCAGTGGCCCTGTCGTAGGCGGTCAGGGTGGAGCCCGTGGGCCGGCTCTCGATGCCCAGACGCTTCAGCCGTGCCGCCGCGGCGTGGAGGTCGTCAGGCGTGTCGGCGCCAACGCGTACTTCGACCAGCCGACGGGCGGGCGTGTGGACGATGTGGAGCTGACGGCCGGCGTCACGCGTGCTGAACCAGCCGTCGCCGTCCGGGGAGAGGCCGAAATCGGCGTAATACGCCGCCGTCTCGGCGACGTTGGGGACCCCCATGGTGATCGAGACCAGGCGGTGCAGCGCCATGGCGGAGACTCCTGTCTTGTTCGTCAGAGGGCAGGTCGAGTGGGCAGCCGGGTCAGGCGGTGAAGGTCTGGCGCAGTTCGCCGATGCCCGCGACGGTGCTGACGAGCACGTCGCCGGATGCCAGCCAGCGCTGCGGGTCACGGCCGAGGCCGACGCCGGCGGGGGTTCCGGTGAAGATGGCGTCACCGGGCAGCAGCGGCAGGACCGCGGACAGCCCGGCGATCAGAGCGGGCACGGAGAAGATCAGGTCGCGGGTACGGCACTTCTGGACCTCTTCGCCGTTGATCGTGCAGCGCAGTTCGAGGTCGTCCGGGTTCTCGAACTCGTCGGGGGTGACCAGCCACGGCCCGACCGGGGCGAAGCCCGGGTAGGACTTGCCGAGGCTGAACTGCGGCGCAGGCCCGGCGAGCTGGGTGATCCGCTCGGAAATGTCCTGCCCCACCGCGAGACCTGCCACGTGCTCCCAGGCAGCGTCCTCGGACACCCCTTCGGCACGGGCGCCGATCACCGCGACCAGCTCCACTTCCCAGTCGGTGTGCCCGCCCGGCGGAAGTGCGACCTCCGAGACCGGTCCGGTGATGCTGGTGACGTACTTGGTGAACACCGGCGGCAGGCCCGATGGGGACGCGAAGCCCGATTCGGAGGCGTGGTCCCGGTAGTTCAGGCCGATGGCCAGGACCTGGCGAGGAGCGGGGACGGGTGAGCCGAGGGCGGCCGGCTCGAAGGCCACCCCAGCAGGGAGATCCGCCGCCTCCGCCACCCAGGCTCGGAACTCCTCCCAGCGGTCGTAAACGGCCTGCGGATCGGCGGAGAAACGACCGCCGGTGGCCTGCTCGACATCGATCGCGCGACCGTCGGCGATCAGGACGAGGCGACCGGAGAGATTGGCGATGCGCAAGGCAAGCTCCTGTGGAGGGGATCGCGGAAGTGATGTTCAGGCGCGCGGAGTCGTTCCACAGCACCCGGAGAATCGGGCACGGCCGTGGGGAATCGGTGTCCGGGCTTCGGTGTGCCTCGAGACTAGAACGCCGACCACCAGCAACGTTAATGATTCGTGCCGATGGGATGCATCACTGACGTCGATACTGCCGGCCGTGCGGCAACTCGGCGGCCACGGCTTTCCAGACGCCGACGACGATCAGCGCGCCGAGCCGGAGCCATCGTGCTCGCGGCGTTCACGGCGACCGCGGGTCAGGCGGGGCCATCCCCCGGGAAGTCGAGTTCCCGGGCGAGCTCGACGAGCCTCTTCCGCAGCCACTCGTGTGCCGGGTCCCGGGCGTGTTGCGGGTTCCAGTAGAGCGCCTCGTGGAACGGCGGCAGCGGAACAGGGGGTTCGAGGATGCGCAGCCTGGCGGGCTCGGCGACCAGCCGCGCCAGCCGTTCGTGCACCAAACCCACGACAGGCGTGTCGCGAAGCAGCAGAGGCGCGGTGACGAAGGACTGGGTGCTGATCACGTTGCGCCGGGTGATCCCCAACTCCTCGAGCTGCGCCTCGATCACGGGCACCCCGGTGCCGCCGGCGTAAGCCGCGTAGGGCAAGGCCACGAACTCCTCGACGGTGATCGTGTCGCCGACCGCCTGGTTGTGCCGGTCGACCGCAAGCACGTACCGGTCGGTGAACAACGGTTCGCTCGGGAACCCGAAGCGCTTCCCCGTGATCTCCGTCGGCATGATCAGGAAATCGGCCTGCCGGCGGCGAAGCTGGTCGACGTAGCCGGCCGTGATGGGCTTCACGCAGACCTGGATCCGAGGAGCTTCCACGGCGAGCACCGCGATCAGTCGGCGCAGCAGCACCAGCAGGACGTAATCGCTGGCGACGATCGTGAAGGTCCGGGCCTCCCGTGCCGGTTCGAAGTCGGCCGGGCGGCCGAGTACGGCCTCGACAGCGCCGATGGCCGAACGAACGGGTTCCACCAAGGATTCCGCCAGCGGGGTGAGCGTCGACGAGCGGCCTTCGCGCACCAGCAAGGGATCGTCGAAGTGCTTGCGCAGACGCGCCAACGATGCGCTCATCGCGGGCTGCCCCACCGACAGGCGCTCGCCCGCCCTCGTGACGTTTCGTTCGGTCAGCAACGCATCGAGCGCCACGAGGAGGTTGAGATCGACGCCGCTCAACCGCATGACCGTCCCCTCCGACCGACAACGACTGATCACAGATCGGGACAGCATCGATCACATCAACACTGTTCGACCCGAGAGTAACCGGCGAGGCCGGGGCGCAGCCGCCGGCCAGCCCACGGCTGCGCCCCGATCGGCACAGCGCTGTCCGCCCTGGCCGGTGCAGGGCGTCGCGCGCGCAACGGACGATGACCGGTGGGGCGAGCGGAGGCGGGCTCGCCGCCAATGCTCTTGGGCTTGTCGTTGGTTCGTACCACTGGAGCGCGCCGATGGCGATCGGCATGGCGTTGGCCGCGGATGCGTTGCGTGGTCCTTCGTTCGAGACTGGGTCGATGGGCGAATTGGTCCGGAAGCGTGTTCGGGTCGAGGGAATCGTGCAGGGCGTGGGTTTTCGGCCCTTCGTCTACTCGCTGGCGACCGGCCTGGGGCTGGCCGGGCACGTCGGCAACGACGTGCACGGCGTGTTCGTCGAGGTGGAAGGGCCGGCGTCGGGCATCCAGCGGTTCCTCGGCATGCTCCGGGAGCAGGCTCCGCCGTTGGCGGTGGTGGCCCGGATCTCCGTCGCCGATGTCGCGGCCGTGGCCGAAACCGGGTTCCGGGTCGTCGACAGCGACTCGACCGGATCGCGGGCGGCCCTCGTCTCCAGCGATAGCGCCACCTGCGCCGACTGCCTGGGCGAAATCACCGATCCGGACGACCGGCGGTCCGCTTACCCGTTCACCAACTGCACCAACTGCGGGCCGCGGTTCACCATCGTTCGGGACGTTCCGTACGACCGCCCGAATACGACGATGGCGGGATTCGCCCTGTGCGCCCGGTGCGAGGCGGAGTACCGCGATCCGGCGAACCGCCGGTTCCACGCCCAGCCGGTGTGCTGCCCGGACTGCGGGCCGCGGCTGCGGCTGACCGACCGCGGCGGCGTAGCCCTTCAGGGCGACCCCCTCACCGAAGCGGTGGCGGTCTTGGCACGCGGCGAAGTGCTGGCCGTGAAGGGATTGGGCGGATACCACTTGGCCGTGGACGCGACCAACAGCGATGCGACGGCCACCCTGCGCAAGCGCAAGCACCGGGAGGACAAGCCCTTCGCGGTCATGGTGGCGTCGGTGGAGCAGGCCCGGTCGCTGTGCGCGATCGACGATGCGGAGCAAGCCTCGCTCACTTCCCGACGGCGCCCCATCGTGCTGCTGAACCGGCTTCCCGACGCCCCGGTCGCGTCGAGCGTCGCGCCCGGGAACCACCAGCTGGGCCTCATGCTTCCCTACACCCCGCTGCATCACCTGCTCCTGCGCCGCTTTGCCCGGCCGATCGTGCTCACCAGCGGCAACGTCTCCGACGAGCCGATCGCCTACCGCGATGACGACGCGCTCGCGCGGCTGGGAGACATCGCCGATGCGTTCCTGGTCCACGACCGGCCCATCCACATCCGCACCGATGACTCCGTCGTCCGCGTGGTCGGCGGCCGCGCGATGCCGGTCCGGCGGTCCCGCGGCTACGTGCCGGAACCGGTGACGCTGCCGTGGCCGTTCCCGCAGCCGGTGCTGGCCTGCGGTGCCGAGCTGAAGAACACCTTCGGCATCGCCAAGGGCGAGCACGTCTTCGTCTCCCACCACATCGGCGACCTGGAGAACTACGAGACGCTGCGGTCCTTCACCGCCGGGATCGAGCACTTCCGCCGGCTCTTCGACGTCGAACCGCGGGTCGTCGCCCACGACCTGCACCCCGAGTACCTGTCGACGAAGTACGCGGCGGAACTGGACGGTGCCGAGCTGGTCGGGGTGCAGCACCACCACGCGCACATCGCATCCTGCCTGGCCGACAACGGCGAATCCGGCCCCGTGCTCGGAGTGGCGTTCGACGGGACCGGGTACGGCGGCGACGGCTCGATCTGGGGCGGGGAGTTCCTGGTCGCCGATCTGACCGGCTTCCGGCGGCAGGGCCATCTGGAACCGGTTCCGCTGCCCGGGGGAACGACCGCCATCAAGCAGCCGTGGCGGAGCGCGGTCGCCTACCTCGCCGAGTGCGGGAACCTGACCCCGGATCTCGATGTGCTGCAGCGCAACGCGAACTGGGCCGAAGTCGCCGCGCTGTCGCGATGGGATCGCCACGCGCCGCCGGCTTCCAGCGCCGGGCGGCTCTTCGACGCCGTGGCGGCGATCCTCGGCGTGCGGGACCTGATCAACTACGAAGGCCAGGCCGCCATCGAGCTCGAACAACTCGCCGACACCACCGAGGCGGGCGAATACCCGGTGTCGATCAGTGGCGGGCCGGTGTTGCGCGTTCGCGGCGCGGACCTGGTTCGGTCGGTCGTCGCCGATCTCCGTGCCGCGACGCCGCTGCCGGTGATCGCCGCGCGGTTCCACAACGGACTGGCGGCGGCGGTCGTGGACGTTTGCGGCAGGATGAGGGATTCCACCGGGATCGGCACCGTGGCCCTCTCCGGCGGTGTCTTCCAGAACGTCCTGCTGTTGCAGCGCGTCACGATGTTGTTGGACCGCAACGGGTTCCGCACGTTGCTGCATTCGCAGGTTCCGGCCAACGACGGCGGGATCAGCCTGGGGCAGGCCGCCGTCGCCGGGGCGCTGTGCCGCGCACGACGCTAGGGGTTGTTTCGGGATGCGGCGTCAGCCGCATGCGGTTGGGACTCAGCTCGCACCGCCGCGGGTTCTCAGGCTGTGCCCGCCCTTCTGGGCTACTGGGCGAGGCCAGTCCCCGATGCCGCGTATTGGTCATGCGTAAGTCGGGGCTCCCACAGTCCAGGCGGCGACGGCAAATCTCGCAGGGGGGCCGCTACCCGCACCGCCACGCAAACCCAATCTGAAATGTCCTCTCAGGCAAGCACCTGCTTGTCCAGCCAGGCGTACCAAGCGTCGAGGCCTTCCCCCGTCGAGACCGACAGGGGCTGCACCCGGGCGCCGGGATTGGCGGTGGACGCGGCGTCGGTGAAGCGGGCCACGTCGAAATCGACGTGGGGCAGCAGGTCGATCTTGTTGAGCAGCACCAGGTCCGCCGAGCGGAACATGTGCGGGTACTTCAGGGGTTTGTCCTCCCCCTCGGTCACCGACGCGAGGACCACCCTGACGCGCTCACCGAGGTCGAACAGCGCCGGGCACACCAGGTTCCCGACGTTCTCGACGAACACCACCGAACGGTCCGGCGGTTGCAGGGCGCGCAGGGCGTCGGACAGCATGGCCGCGTCCAGGTGGCATCCCGTTCCGGTGTTGATCTGCACCACCGGGCATCCGCTCTCCCGCAATCGTGCCGCGTCGAGGCCCGTTTCCTGATCGCCTTCGACGACCGATAGCGGGGCGCCGTCGAATTCCCGCACGGTGCGGGCCAGCAGGCTGGTCTTGCCGGAACCGGGCGAGCTCATCAGGTTGATCAAGGCGATCCCCCTGGACTGCGCGTGGTCCCGGTTCTCGGCGGCGAGCCCGTCGTTCTTGGCCAACACCTGCTGCTCCAGGACCACCGTCCGCGATGATTCCTCGTCACAGCCGCACGTGCCGCACATCTACCCCACCTCCACGGCCTTGATCCGAAGTTCCTGTCCGGCGAGGATCGCGATGTCGACGCCGCCGCACGGGCAGCGCGCGAGCAGCTCGTCCATCGCGATCTCCTGTCCGCACGAGCGGCATTCGCCGCGCCCGGCCGGTTCTGCGATGTCCAGTTCGGCCGTCGACAGCCGGGTGCCGTCCGCGACGAGCTCGAAGCAGAACCGGATCGCATCCGGCACCACGCCGGAAAGCCGCCCGATCTCCAGGTGCACGCGCTCGATGACCGGCTCGTCCACCGCCTCCAGGACGGCGTCCACGATGCTCTGGGTGATGCCGAGCTCGTGCAAGACTCAGCAGATCCGCGGCAGTGGATCGCCGACCAGCAGATCGACGATCCGGGTGCCGCCGAAGGTCGTGTTCAACAGCACCAGCCCAGGTGGATCGTCACCGATGCGCCCGATCAAGGCGGCCTGCTCCCCCAGCGGATGCGCGCGCATCGCCTCCAGCGCCGTCTCGGCCTGCCCGCCCGGGACGACCGCGACGATGCGTCCCTCGCAGGCCACGTAGAGCGGGTCGATGCCCAGCAGTTCCGAGGCGCCCCGGACCTCGGTGCGCACCGGTACCGCCGCTTCGTCGACGACGACGGCCACCTGAGCGGCCTGGGCGATCTCGTTGAGGATCGTCGCGACACCGCCGCGCGTGGCGTCACGCATCGCTCGGACCTCCGGCACCGCGGTGAGCAGGTCCGCGACGAGCCCGTGCACCGGCGCGGTGTCGGAGACCACGTCGGAGTCGATGTCCAGCTCGCCCCGGGCGAGCATCACCGTGACACCGTGATCACCGATCGGTCCCGAGACCAGCACGGCATCGCCCGGACGCGCCGTGCGGACACCGAGCCGGTGTTCGGTGTGCAGAACGCCGACGCCCGAGGTGTTGATGTAGCAGCCGTCGGCCTTGCCCTTCTCCACGACCTTGGTGTCGCCGGTGACCACCTCGACGCCGGCCGCCCGCGCCGCGGTCGCCATCGACTCGACGATGCGGAGCAGGTCGGCGACCGGAAACCCCTCTTCGATCAGGAAGCCCGCCGAGAGGTACCGCGGCGTCGCACCGGAGACCGCGAGGTCGTTGACCGTGCCGTTGACCGCCAGGTCGCCGATGTTCCCACCGGGGAAGAACAGCGGTGACACCACGAACGAGTCGGTGGTGAACGCCAGCCGCTCCCCGTCGACCGCGAGTTCCGCGCCGTCTTCCAGCTGCTCCAGCACTTCGTTGCGGAACGCCTCCAGGAACACGGCCTCGACGAGCGTCTGCGTCGCCTTCCCGCCGGATCCGTGCGCGAGCGTGATCCGCTCGTCCTTCACCTTCGGCTTGCGGCGGCGGGCCTTCTCGATCCGGTCGAGCACTTGCTGCTCGGCGTCGAGTTCGGCCAGATCGCCGCGGCGCTCGGTGCTCACGTCCGGCTCGCCTCCTTGACCCGGTCCCGGCTGAACCGCCCGAAGTTGTAGTACGCGGCGCACGCGCCCTCCGGCGAGACCATGCAGGTGCCGATCGGTGTTTCCGGCGTGCAAGCGGTGCCGAACACCTTGCACTCCCACGGCTTGAGGACGCCCTTGAGCACCTCGCCGCACTGGCATGCCTTGGGATCGGCCACCCGCACGCCCGGCAGCTCGAAGCGCCGCTCGGCGTCGAACCGCGCATAGGCGTCGCGGAGCCGCAGCGCCGAGTGCGAGATGAAGCCGAGGCCGCGCCACTCGAAGTACGGGCGCAGCTCCATCGTCTTGGCGATCGCTTCCAAGGCGGTCGTGTTGCCGTCCCACGGCACCACGCGCTTGTACTGGTTCTCCACCTCGCAACGGCCCTCGGCCAGTTGCTTGAGCAGCAGGTAGATCGACTGCATGATGTCCAGCGGCTCGAAGCCGGAGACCACCACCGGCTTGCCGTAGTCCCGGGCGATGAACTCGTACGGCCGGCAGCCGATCACCGTCGACACGTGCCCCGGGCCGAGGAACCCGTCCAGCCGCAGGTCCGGGGAGTCCAGGATCGCCTTGATCGCCGGGATGATCGTCACGTGGTTGCCGAAGACGGAGAAGTTCTCCAGCCCTTCCTGCTCGGCCCGCAGCAGGGTCATCGCCGTCGACGGGGCGGTGGTCTCGAACCCGATGGCCATGAACACCACTTGCCGGTCGGGGTCCTGCCGGGCGAGCTTCAACGAGTCCAGCGGCGAGTACACCATCCGGATGTTGGTGTCCTCGGCGTTGGAGTCGAAGAAGTTCCCGTTGCTGCCGGGCACGCGCATCATGTCGCCGAAGGAGGTCATGAGCACCCCGGGCCGGCGCGCGATGTGGATGGCGTCGTCGACCCGGCCCATCGGGATCACGCACACCGGACACCCGGGTCCGTGCACCAGCTGCACGTTCTCCGGCAGGTAGTCCTCGATGCCGTGCTTGTAGATGGTGTGGGTGTGCCCGCCGCAGACCTCCATGAACTTGTACTGCCGTCCCGGCTCGCACAGCGCGGCGATCTCGGCGGCCAGCGCTCTCGCCTTGTCCGCGTCCCGGTACTCGTCGACGAATCGCATCGGTCCCCCCACTCACTCGATGCGCGAATCCTGCAGCGCGTCGATCTCGTCGGTGTAGGTCTGCCCCAGGCCCTCCAAGAACTCCAGCACCGCGCGGGCCTCCGCTTCGTCTATTGTGGACAATGCGAAGCCGACGTGGATCAGGATCCACTGCCCCGGTTCCGGTGGTTCCCCGAGGAGCCCGATGTTGATGTTGCGGCGGACTCCGCTCACCTCGACCTTGGCGAGGTCCGGCCGGTCCGGGAGGATCGCCAGGACCTCACCGGGGATCGCGAGGCACATCGGCGGCTCCTCCCGTTTCGTCCAACGCCAGCAAGGTCATCTCCCAAAGCGCGTGGTAGAGCGTGGTCTGCGCCTCCTGGATGCGGTGCACCGAGGCGGACGGCACCACGAAGAGGTGGTCGATGTGCTCGGATTCGGCCATCCGGCCGCCCTTGTCGCCGGCGATGCCCACGGTGAGCAGCCCGCGCTGCGCGGCTTCCTCGAAAGCCCGCAGCAGGTTCGCGGAGTTCCCGCTGGTGGACAGGCCTACCGCGATGTCCTGGCGGCGGCCGAAGGCACCGATCTGACGGGCGAACACCACGTCGAACCCGATGTCGTTGGACAGCGCCGTGACCACAGCGATGTCGCTTGTCAAGCCGATCGCCGGGAGGGCGCGCCCCGCCCGGCCCGGGCTCAGGAACAGGCTGGCGAGGTCTTGGGCGTCGGTGGAGCTGCCACCGTTGCCGAAGGTGAGCAACCGGCCGCCGCGGGCGAAGCGTTCCGCCATCGCCGTTGCGCACGCGATGATCTCACCGCGGTACCGGTCCAGGACCGCGCCGCGAAGATGCACGATCTCCCGCGCCTTGTCCTGCGTGGACACGCGGACTTCGTCGAGCACCGCATCGACATCGCCCTCCGCCCTCGACAAGAACGGGTACAGCGAGTCCACGGCATCAGTACCGGTATCCACGAGCGGTCACTCCTTCACGATCCCGATCGACTCACCGGCGTGGACCAGCACCCTGTCCCCGGGACGAGCCGACACCAGCGCGACGCTGACGACTTCCTCACCCGCTTCGGTGGCCACGGCCGCGAGCCCGTCGTCCAGCAACCGCAGGACCTCGACCGCGACGACCTCGTCCGAGCAGGTCACGCACGAATCCCCGCGGCAGTTGTCCGCGGGTTCCCCGGCCGTCATGCGATCGCCTCCCGCCGCAACGCGCCCGGGTGTTCGAAGAACACGTGAACCAGTTCCCAGAGGATGTGGTACGTCGTCACGTGCACTTCCTTGACCACTCGCGGGTCCTGCGCGGCGGCGATCAGCACGTGGTCGAGCCCCGCGCGGGCGATGCGTCCGCCGTCGCCACCCAGCAGGCCGACGGTCAGCAGTCCCTGCCGGCGCGCTTCGGCCAGGCCGCGCAGCACGTTGCCGCAGCCGCCGTCGGTCGAGATGCCCAGCGCGATGTCGCCGGGGTCGGCGAGGTGGCGGATCTGGTGGGCGAAGATCTCATCCAGGCCCGCTCCGGTGGCGACGCCGGTCACCGTTGCCACGTCCGCGGTCAACGAGATCGCCGGCAGTGCCCGCTTGCCCACGATCACGGGATGCACGAACTCGACGGCCACGTGCTGGGCGTCCGTGCTCGGCCCGCCGTTCCCGAACACGATGAGCTTGCCGCCCGCGTGGAACCGGGTGGCCATCGCATGGCACGCGCGTGCGACCTGCTCGGCGTCCCCCACCAACGCCTGCAGCGGTGCCACCCGTCGTTCGAAGATCTCGTCGACGGCACGCCCGGCGGCCTCCTCGGACCACGGCATCAGGTCACATCCTCACTCGCGATCATGCCCCCGTAGCGACTTGCGCGGCGGAGCGAGTTCAACTCCTGCGCCGCGCCTGAGACGCTAAGGGCGGTGCTCCGCCGGGACAACTCGATCTGCTTTGCCCTCAACGACATTCGAGTCGCTTTCACATGTCGTGCGGGCCGCCCACGGCCGAACCACGAGCCCCACTCCCGCGGCGGGCATCGCCGGACCGCGTGACATGCGGCTCCCGTCCTTCTCCCGCGCCTGACTCCCGGATCGGGCGACCGGCGAGCACATCGTCCACAACGGACAGGACCACACCGGCAATGCGCGTTCCACCGTCCGGTTCACCGCGTTCCGCGTCGCCGCAGCCGACCACGATGACCTGGCCGCACCGGTGAGCCGGGGTCAACGGCAGATCCGCGAGCCCGGTGGAGAGGACTTCCCCCATCGGCCCGGCGCGCAGCACGACTGTGGCGTCGAACTCCTCGAGCGCCCGCGCGAGGTCCTGCCCGCGAACACCGAAATCAGCGACGCGCACCCCGGGCGGGAGGTCGCACCCACGCAGGTGCTCGACGACCCTGCGCACCTCGCACTCGCCCGGCTTGACGGCGTCGCCGCCAAGGCCTGCGACGAGGACCCGGTGCTCACCCGCATCGGAAACCCGTTCGAGCTCCTCCGGGTCGAAGAAGAACCGGTGGCCCAGTTGGCTCATGCGACCGAGGTCCGCCGCAGTGTCGCCGACCAGCGACACGAGCACGTAAACCCGGCCGTCCGCCCCGCGCTCGACACCGTCCACTTCGGCGAGCCTCCCCGCCAGCGCGATGTCCACGATGTCGGCGCGCCGGGAAGGCCGCAGCCGGACCCGCATCCCGACAACCGGGAGTGGCTCGGCGCCGGCGGTCACGACGTCCCCCGCACGGTGTCCAGATCGGCGACGAGCTCCCGAACGACGGCCGCGGCCGCATCGACCGACTCCGCCACCGGCTCGGTGAGTCCCCACCGGTAGGAGCAGTCCGCGGGCTCGCAGCCGACGACCAGAGCCCTGCGCAGCGGCACGCCGAAACCCGCGCAGCAGCCGAGCACCGAGTCCGGGTTCATGCCGTGGCCGTCCACGCCGGACGCGGGTTCGATCGCAGCGAGGTCGGGTTCGAGGACCGAGACGGTACCCGGCACCTCGCCGCGCGCCACCGCGTCGACCAGGACGAGCACGTCGTAACCGTTCATCAGCTCGTAAGCCAGGTGCATGCCCCGGATGCCGAAGTCCGCGACCGTAGCGCTCGCCGGCGGGTCTTCCGCCAACCGGGCGGCGACCGCGACGCCGAACCCGTCGTCGCCCAGGAAGACATTTCCCACGCCTGCGACCAGGATCCGCGCTCCCGTCCTGCTCGCCCGTCCGGGAGAACGTCCTTCGCGCAGCACGGCATCCGACACCACACGTGCTTTCCCCATACCATCGCCTTCCGCAGATCGATCGCCGCTAGGGCGTGCCTTTCCGGCGCGCGCCGCCGCGGAAGTTGACGGCCATCCGCCACATCCTGATTTCTCGCACCAACCCGGGCAGTTCTCTCAGCAACAGCGCCGCCAATCCCGCGCCGATCAAGGCTGCCTGCAATATAAGGACTTTCCTCGCCATTCGAGCCTCCCTCCCGATCAACCCGGCGAGATGTTCGGCATGATCTCGAGAATCGCGTTGTGGTGCTTCGACTGGATCCCGGTCGAACGGCGGGCGTCGGCCGTGCCGTCGGCGTGGTGCCCCGTCTGCCGCCGGGACGGGCCCTGGTTCCCTTGGTGCAGGCCCGGGACGTGACTGGGCGTATCGACCTTCACGTCCTGCTTGCCGACCCTGATCTCACCCATCGCAACTCCTCCGGTCTTCGGCCAGCGCCGCGAAGAACCGCTCGATCGCCGGCCACACGGTTGAACCGCCGGACAGCCCGCTCCACTCCTGGCGCACCACGGCGACCAGCCGGAAGCAGTCCTCGATGGGAACGATCCAGTGCTCCCGCTGCCCGCGTGCGGTGTTCACCAGCAGCGCCTCGACCTCCCGGGCCATCGTCCCGAGCGGTGCGTGCCGGTCCACGACCTCCCCCCAAACGCACGGATCGACCTCCCACTCCGTGGCTCCCACGGGGCTGGGGTAGTGGGCGACCACGGTGCCGTCCGACTTCACCGTGACGAAGACCAACCCGACCGGGACGCCCAGGCCTCCCGTGGGCACGGGATCCAACCGCTGCCGCCGCTGCGGCACGAGCCGGAAGTGATCGCCGCCGGCGGCATCCCGGTCGAACAGCACCGAACATGCCCGGCAGGCGCACAGGAGCTCACCCCGCCCCAGATCCAGCACGTGGCGGTGCTCGTCGGGAACCGGAGCGCCGCAGACGTCGCAGGGCTGCCCTTCCGCACGCCGGCGGGCTTGCCGAGCCAGACGCTCCAATGCCGCGGACCTCACGTCTGCCTCCGCGCGCTGCCCCGGGCCCGGCTCAGCACGGCATCCACCGGGATCATCGATGGCGTGGCCGGCTGCGCCACGTCGACCTCCGCTACCTCGGGTACCAGGGCCAACACCGTTTCGGTGATCGCTCGTGCCACGTCGGCGGACGTCGACGAACAACTCCCGTGCACTCCGGTCAGCCGCACCCGCGCGACGTTCCCCGCCACCTCGGTCAGCTCCACCTGTCCGCCGCGCGACTCGACGTGCGGGCGGACATCGTCGATGGCCTGCCGCACGCGCTCGGCCACCGGATCCGGATGGATCTCGTGCAGGACCATCAGGTGCTTCAGCAACTCGTCCTGGGCGAGCGTTCGGGCGAGCGGCCCGCCGAGGTCCACGACCCTGCCCAACGCCTCGCCGTAGACCTCGATCAGGATCTGCACCGATTCCATCGCCGCGTCGGCGGTCGGCCCCGGCGCCTGCTCGACTGTCGCGAGCAGGTCGTCGACTCGGGCGAGCCGCTCCTGGACCGCCGCGTCGTCGAGCCTGCTCCCGTCAGGCATGCGCTCCTCCGAAGGTGGGCGAATGCACTTTCCGGAGCTCTCGGCCGCCTCCCAGGTACATGTGCACGCCGCACGGCAAACACGGGTCGAAGCTGCGCACCGTGCGCATGATGTCGATGCCCTTGAAGTCGTCGGCGCCGTTCTCCTCGAAGATCGGCGTTCCGCCCACCGCGTCCTCGTACGGGCCGGGCACGCCGAAGCTGTCCCGCGGACTGGCGTTCCACGGGGTCGGCGGGTACGGGTGGTAGTTCGCGATCTTCTTGTCCTTGATCACCAGGTGGTGCGAGAGCACTCCGCGGACCGCCTCGTGGAACCCGCATCCGATGGCCTCGTCGGGCACCTCGAAATCCGTGAAGATCCGGCTGTCGCCGGCTCGCACCTGCTCCAAGGCCTGCTCGGTGAAGTGCAGCGCCATGGCCGCGGCGTAGGCGACGAAGTACACCCGCGCCCGGTCCCGCTCGATCGCGTTCGACAGCGGCTTTCCCGCCTTGTCGTGCGGAATGCGCCATTCGAGCGTCGTCTCGGGAAGTTTGTCGCTGCGCGGCAGGGAGATCTGCACGCTCGACCCGGTCGCCCGGACGTAGGGGGTGTCGACGAGGCCGTTCAGCGCGGTGGACCACAGCCGCGCCAGCGGCCCGCCGCCGGTGTCCAGCGCCAGGTGGTTCTGCCCGTCGAACCACCGCGGGCTCATCACCCAGCTGTAGTTCCCGTCGAAGTCGCGCTTCTGCGGTACGGGCACGGTCGTCTGGTTCCACGGGTGGCGCATGTCCACCGGGTTCCCCAGGGGATCGCGGGTCACGAACGGTTCCTCGTTCGCCCAGTCCTCGTAGAACGAGCTCCCGAGCAGGATCCGGATGCCCAGGTTGATGTCGACGAGGTCGTTCGTGACGAGTTCGCCGTCCACGATGACGCCGGGCGTCACGAACATCGCCTTGCCCCACTCGCTCATCGTCTCGTAGCGGTAGTCGCAGACGTCGGCGTTCTGCCACGCGCCCCAGCACCCCAGCAGCACCCGGCGCCTGCCGACCTCCTCGTACCCCGGCAGCGCCTCGTAGAAGAAGTCGAAGACGTCGTCGTTGAGCGCGACGGACTTCTTCACGAAGTCCAGGACATGCACCAACCGGGACAGGTAGTCGGTGAAGGTCGTCGGCTCGGGCATCGTCCCCACCCCGCCCGGGTACATCGTGGACGGGTGCACGTGCCTGCCTTCCATCAGGCAGAACATCTCCCGGGTCACCCGGCTGATCTGCAGGGCCTCCTTGTAGATCTCGCCCTCGAAGGGGTTGAACCCCCGCATGATGTCGGCGATCGTGCGGTAGCCGTGCACATCCCGGTTCCTGGCCTCGGCGGACTCCGCGCGCCGCAGCAGCGCCGGGTTGGTCTCCTTGACGATCGCCTCGCAGAAGTCCACGAAGACCATGTTGTCCTGGAAGATCGTGTGGTCGAACATGTACTCGGCCGCTTCGCCGAGGTTGACGATCGTTTCCGCCAGCGGCGGCGGTTTGATCCCGTAGGCCATCTGCTGCGCGTAGTTGGAGCACGCCGTGTGGTTGTCCCCGCAGATGCCGCAGATCCGGCTGGTGATGAACCCCGCGTCACGCGGGTCCTTGCCCTTCATGAACACCGAGTAGCCGCGGAACAACGATGACGTGCTGTGGCATTCGGCGACCTCGCCGTTGGCGAAGTCGATCTTGGTGTACACGCCGAGGTTGCCGATGATCCGGGTGATCGGATCCCAGTTCATCTCGACGAGCTTGCCCTGCTTCGGTTCAGCGCTGGTTCCGCGATCGGCCATGGTCCGGTTCTCCTGCTCTCGTCGTCAGCCACTGCCTACGGACGCCAACGGGGGTTGTACCCGCTCGTCAGCACCGGCTGCTTGTGATGCCACTTCGGTTCCTTGTTCGCGACCCTGTTGGTGATGCCGCGCATCCGCCGGATGAACGATCCGTAGGGTTTGGCGAGGATGCTGGACAGGCTCGCCCCCGTCGGTTCGTCCATGAACGGCATGAACATGTCCGGGAATCCCGGCATGGTGCAGCCGATGCAGATGCCGCCCACGTTCGGGCAACCGCCGACCCCGGAAATCCAGCCGCGCTTGGGCACGTTGCAGTTGACCACCGGTCCCCAGCAGCCGACCTTCACCTGGCACTTCGGCGAGTTGTAGTCCTTGGCGAAGTCGGCCTGCTCGTAGTAGCCCGCCCGATCGCAGCCCTCGTGCACGGTCTTGCCGAACAGCCACTGCGGCCGCAACTTCTCGTCCAGCGGCGGCGCCGGCGCGGCTCCCGCGGCGTGGTACAGCAACCACGTCAAGGTCTCCATGAAGTTCTCCGGTTGCACCGGGCACCCCGGGATGTTGATGATCGGGAGGCCGCCGCGGGACTTGAACTCCCAGCCCAGGTAGTCGGCGAGCCCCATGCACCCGGTGGGATTGCCGGCCATCGCGTGGATCCCGCCGTAGGTCGCGCAGGTGCCCGCCGCGACCACTGCCCACGCCTTCGGCGCGAGGCGGTCGAGCCACCAGTTCAGCGGCAGCGGCTCACCGGTCTCCGGATCGTTGCCGAACGACGTCCAGTACCCGTCGCCTTCGATGACGTTCTGGTTCGGGATGGAGCCCTCGATCACCAGGACGAACGGCTTCAGCTCCCCGCGCGCCGCGGCGCGGAACGGCTGGAGGAAGTCCTCCCCACCGGGCGTGGGCGAGAGGACCTTGTTGTGCAGATTGACCTTCGGGAGCCCCGGAATGAGGCCGAGCACCACGTCCTCGATCGCGGGTTGTCCGGACGCCGTCACCGACACGGTGTCGCCGTCGCAGCTCATCCCCTCGGAGATCCACAGGATGTCGATCTCCTCGAACCCACTTCGTCGCGCGGCGCGGCTCATCTCCTGCTTCCGCGTCTCCAGCTCGTCGTCGGCAGTCATGTCGCGGGCCTCCCCTGCAACCGATCTCGTATCCGGTCGTACCCGAGCAGTTCCTCCTGGCGCAGTTCGTGCAGCAACGTGCTGGCACGCTCGTCCCCTTCGCACGACCTGTCGAGCGAGTCGTGGTCCCCGCACGGCTGCTCGACCATGCGGTGGTCGTGTGCGATCAGGTCCTGCTGCTGCATCAGGTCCCTTCCCCTCGTGCCCCGGTGGCGTCGCGCAGCGAGCGCATCGTGCCGTGCAGCCGCGCCAGGACCTCCGGCGGCATGCCGTCCACACGGTCGAGGATCTCGGCGGCACGAGGATCAGTGGCCCGCGCTTCGCGCTTCTCCGCATCGGTCAGCGCGAGTGTCAGCAGGGACAACATCTCGTCGATCTCGGTCGCGTCGTGCAGATCACCCGGGCTTTCCGGGGCGACCTCGGGTTGATCGGGCAGCAGAATGGGCGAGGACAGCACCAGGTCGGCGTCATCGCCGATGAGGACTGGGAACGCGTGGATGTTGCGACTGGCGGCCACTGCTGCCGAGAGCTCGCCGGGCGGGTCCATCATGGAGCAGAACTCCAGTCCGCGTCCGCCGATGAGCAAGTGGGTGGCCACCAGCGAACGCCGCAGCGCCGCCGGACGAGACGCGCCGGCAGCCACATCGCGATCGCGGTTCTCGACTCGCACGCGCAGGCGGTAGGCCCCGTCTCCTACCCTCTTCGCGACGGCGGACAGCGACGCGGCGATGCCCTCCGAGCGCCGCAGGATCCGCCCGCTGTCGCCGAGCGGCTCGGCCTCCATGGCATCGGGAAGTTCGATTTCGCGGGTAAGTCCACCATCGAGGAGCGCCGGCAGCTTCGCGTGCAGATCGAACTGCTGGGGCGCGGCTTCCTCCGCCGACAGGTGCCGCGTGCCGTCGACGTCCAACGAATCGACCGGGACGAATTCGCCGTCGACCGCACGTTCGGCGGCTCGCACCACGACCCGCAGGAAGCGGAGCCGGATGTCGACCTCGGCCTCTTCGCGCTCGCCTCGAACCTGGAACAGGCATTCCGTCTGCTGCTGCCACGATTCCACCGAACCCGCCACCACCGGCGGCACAGGGCCATCCGCCTCGACCCACCGCCGCGGCGCGAGGATGCCGAACTGCCATCGCACGCGGTTCTTCCCCGACGAACGCCGATACGGGTAGAGCAGGTAGCCCTCGTAGAGCACCGCGTCGGCAACCGCTTGAGCCCGCGCGAACTCCGTGCCGGGCACAACGGGCCCGGGTCGGCTGTCCTTCGGTGCGACGCTCATCAGTTTCCGCCCCCAGCTTGGCTGCTGCCGTGCAGAAGCAGGATCGTGCGCTTCCCGCTGATCAACGGTCGCCCCACGGCAGTCCTGATATTGATCCGGTTGTCACCCGCGTGCTCGCAGGCCCGATGATCGGCCCGGAGCGCAACGACGCGGAGGTGCTGCGCGATCCGTCCAAGCTACGGCGGCGGCCGCAACGCCCACAAGTCGATCTGCCCGCACTCGAACAGGCCTTGCAACCGCACGGACGACAGCGCTGCCAGGAGATGTTCCGCGCGACCGGAGTTCGGGTATCCACGAGCCGGGCCCGCCGGCGCGACGCACCGACCGTCGGCCCGAGAAGCGCTCATGTCCGAGGAACACCGTTGAGCGGCAGCGGGCAGAACGCCGAAGCGCGGCGCGGAGGTTTCTCCGCGCCGCGCTTCGTTGTCGGGTCAGGTCAGCTGCTGAAGTCCCACTTGTGGCCCCAGTAGCTGTCGGCCGTGATCTCCTCCGCCGAGTAGGCGGATTCGTCGACCAGCATGCCCGCGCAACCGACTTCGAGGTCCCAGCCACCCGGGGTCCGGACGTAGAACGACACCATCTTGTCGTTCGTGTGACGCCCCAACGTGGACGACACGTGGTAGCCGCCCTCCATGACCCGGTCCAGCGCCCGGCCGACCTCGTCGAGGGTCTCGCACTCGACCATGATGTGCACCAGGGCCGGGGACTTGAGATCCGGCGACGGCAGCAGCGCGAGGCTGTGGTGCCGCGCGTTCACACCCATGAACCGGAGGCGGACCGGGCCGTGCTCCGGGGGCGCCGGCAGCCGGAACGCCCCTCGCGGCAGGAAACCGAGCGTCTCGGCGTAGAAGCGGTACGCCTCGTCCAGGTCGCTCACCGGCACCACGACGTGCCCCAGCCCCAACGCCCCGGTGACGAAGCGGTTGCCGAACCGCGTCGCGACCGGGCTGTGGTCCAGCGCCGGGCCGTGGAAGATCTCCAGCGGGGTTCCGCCCGGTGCTTCGAAGGCGATTCCCGCCTCCACCCGGCGGGTATCGGCCTCCTCCAGGGTCAGCGGCTTCGGGGCCAGCCCGGCCGCCTCGACCGCGGCCTGGACCCGCTGGAGGCCCAGGTGGTCGCGGACCTCCCAGCCCACGGCCTCCACCCGGTCCACGTCGCCGGGCAGGACGACGATCCGGCCGATCCGCTCGTCCACGCGCAGGTACAGCGCGTCCTCTTCCGGCCCGCTGCCCTCGGCGAAACCGATGGTCTCGAAGGCGAACTTCCGCCAGGCGTCCATATCCGTGGCCCGGATCCGGACGTAGCCCAGTGAGCTGATGTCGGTCATGCCCTTCCTCTCTTCGTGCAGTAGGCGCCGGGCGTGGTCGGCGCGGCCAGGTTCAGATCAGCGCCCGCAGCGGCCCATCCGGTTCGATGCCCAACGACGTCAAGGCATTCGAGTGGTAGATCGAACCGGGGATGTGGATGGCGTGCTGCAGGCCGACGTGCGCGTCGCGCCAGAAGCGCTGCATCGCGTTGTTGCGGCGCACCGCATTCCCACCGGACCGGGCGAAGATCTCGTCGACCGCGGACACCGCGCGCCACGCGCAGCGCACCTGGTTCCGGCGCACCACCGACCGGTCCTCGAAGCTGATCGGCCGGCCCGCGTCGACCATGTCGTAGAGCCGGCTGACGCCGTCGAGCAGCTGCGTGCGCGATCCGGCGATCTCCGCGGCGGCTTCGGAGATCGCGTACATCGTGTGCGGGTCGTCGCGGACCCGGGTCCCGGCCGCCATGACCCGGTCCCGCTGGTAGTCGAGGTGGCAGGCGAGCGCGCCTTCCGCGATGCCGATGACCGCCGCCGTGATGCCCAGCGGGAACATCGTCCAGAACGGCAGCCGGTACACCGTGTCGGTCCGGCCTGCGCGCTCGGCGGCCAGCTCGCCCTGCGCGACCTCATCGGCGTCGATCGTCCGGTACGCCGGGATGAACGCGCCGTCGACGACGACGTCCTTGCTCCCCGTGCCGCACAACCCGATGACGTCCCAGGAGTCCTCGACGATCGTGTAGTCCTTCCTCGGCAGGACCACGTGCATCGTCTTCACCGGCTGCGCCGGCTTGCCGTCGGCGTCGCCGAGCAGTGCACCGAGGAAGATCCAGTCGCAGTGGTCGGTTCCGGAGGAGAACTGCCACCGGCCCCGGAGGACGTAGCCACCGTCGGTCGGGGTGGCCACCCCGCTGGGCATGTACGGGGAGGCGATCCAGGTGTCCTGGTTCTCCCCCCAGACCTCCTCCTGGAGCCGCCGGTCCATGAGCGCCATCTCCCACGGGTGGACGCCGCCCACCCCGCACACCCATCCCGTCGATCCGCACGCCTTCGCCACCGCCATCACGGCTTCCGCGAAATCGCGCGGGTGGGCTGCGTGCCCGCCGAAGTCGGTCGGCTGCAGCAGCCGCATGACCCCGGCTTCGCGCACCAGCTTGACGCTCTCATCCGCCAGCTTGCCGAGGCGCTCGGTCTCTTCCGCGGTCGCTGCGAGCCGGGCAGCGACCTCCTCCACTCTGCGAACCACATCGTGCGCCATGCAGGCACCTCCGGAAATGATCAAGACGGCCGCACCCGCCACCGATGTGCCAGGGCGTGCTAGACGCTAGGTTCGGCTTCTGGGCCGCTCCCACCGCTGCTCCCGCTGACCGAGACCGACCTGCGCGCCCGGACTCGCGCGGCTGCGCCCGCACAGCTTCCCAAGCAAACGCTTGGCCAGATATGCTCCCGGTACCGAGATGGAGCCGGCCGGTGCCGAGGCACGGCGGAAGGGTAGGAACAGGTGGCCGAGGAATCCGGGGGCGCGGCCCCGTTCACCGTCGACGGGCTCGACGAACTCCGCGCGGCCGTCGGCACGACGCTGGGCCCCACCGCGTGGCTCCCGATCGACCAGGCGCGGATCGACGGCTTCGCCGACGTCACCGGCGATCACCAGTGGATCCACGTCGACCCGGTGCGGGCGCGCGAGTCCGCGTTCGGGTCGACGATCGCGCACGGCTACCTCACGCTGTCGCTGTGCAACTACTTCCTGCCCCAGCTGCTGTCGGTGCGCGGCGTCAGCATGGGGGTCAACTACGGCGCCGACCGCGTCCGCTTCCCGGCGCCGGTGCCTGCCGGATCCCGCATCCGCGGCCGTGGCGAGGTCCTCGCCTGCGTCGACGTGCCCGGCGGGGTCCAGGCGACGATCCGGATCACCGCGGAGGTCGAGGGTCAGGCCAAGCCGGCGTGCGTCGTCGAGGCGCTTAACCGCTGGCTGGCCTGACCCGGAAACCCCTGCCCCGCAACGGACCAGGACGCCGTCACGAGGCGGACTGCACGTCCTCGGGGCTCCAGAACGCCCGCATGCTCGTGATCCGCCCGGCCTCGTCGAAGGTCATGACGTCGATCGGCTCGACCTCGACCGCCCCGTCCGGCGTCTCGGTGCGCACGCGGAAGTGGAACGCGGCGCTGTCGCCGGCCACCCGCACCGCGATCAGCTCGCTCTCCCGGCGCAGGTTCTCGATGGCCGAGTAGAACTCGGCGATCGCGCCCCGGCCGCGCAGCGGCTCACTTCCCACCGGATCTTCGAGCGTGGCGTCCTCCGCGTACAGCGCCGCGATCTCCGCCGCTCCCCCGGTCCCGATGGCCTTCACATAGCTCGCGACGACGTCGCGGATGACGGACGGCTCCGGCATGTCCGATGTCCTCTCCTCGTGGTCGGCCCGCGCAGGCGGGCTGGTGGCGATGATCCGGATCGGCCGACTCCGCGCACCGGCTGCGAGGAGTCGGCCGTCCCGGGATCACGGCTGCGAAACGCGGATTCGCCCCTCGCGCACCGCAGTTTCGATGCTGTCGCGCAACTTCAGGCACGTCAGCACCGTTGCGCGGTCGGCGGTCGGACTCTGCGCGAGCTCGACGCACTGCTCGGTGTCGCTCGTCCACTGCACGAGAGTGTGGGCCAGGCTGTTCTTCTTGACCAGCACGCACGTGCCGCAGCTGCGGCAGGACACGGGCTGGAGCGGAATCTCCTCGTCGGTCATGGATCGCGCCGATCAGGCGGTGGGGGCGCTGTCGTCGACGATGATCCGGCCGTTGGCCAGGTTGTCATCGACCTCGGCCTGCCAGAACTGGATCGCCCGCTCGGTGTCGATCTCGAACTCGAACCGCTGGGTCATCTCCGGCTGGACGTCCTCGACATCGACGTAGAACTGCTCGTACCAGCGCCGGAGCTGGTAGACCGGGCCGTCCTCCTCGCACAGCAGCGGGTTGTCGATCTTCGCCTTGTTCTGCCAGATCTCGACGTCCTGCAGGAAGCCCTTCTCCACTCCCGCGGCGAACGCCTGGGCCATCTGCTCGGCCTCCTCGTCGGACATGCCGTCCGGCTTCTTGACCATCGCGCCCCACTGCAGCACGAAACTCGTGGGCGACACCGGGTAGTGGCAGTTGATCAGCACGGTCTCGATCGTCTGGTCCCCCACGTCGCTCCACAGGTAGTCGATCATGTAGGAGGGTCCGTAGTAGGAGGCGCTCGAACGCAGGCTGCTGTCGTCGGAGTAGTTCGTGCCGATCTTCACGTCCGGCCGGGCCTTGCTGTTCATCGTCTGGGTCGCGACGTGGCCCTCGAACACGTTCTTGAAGTACGTCGGGAACGAGTAGTGGATGTAGAAGAAGTGCGCCATGTCCACGACGTTGTCGACGATCTCCCGGCAGTTCGATCCGTCGATCCGCAGCGAGTTCCACGTCCACGACGTCCACTCGTCCGAATCCGTGCCGGGGATCTCCGGGATCGTCACGTCCGGCGGAGGCTGCTTCCCCTGCGGGTCGTTCCACACGAACAGCTGCCCGTTGCGCTCCAGCACGGTCCATGACTTCGTGCGGGCCCGCGGCGGCACCCGCCGCGCGTACGGGATGCTCGCGCAGCGCCCGCTGCCCGACCAGCGCCAGTCGTGGAACGGGCAGGCGACCTCGTCGCCCTTCACCTCGCCCTGGCTCAGGTCGCCGCCCATGTGCGGGCAGTACGAGTTGAGCACGTTCAACTTCCCGCTGCTGTCGGCGAACACGACCAGCTTGGTGCCGAACGCCTCGATCGCGTGCGGTTTTCCGTCCCGGTAGTGGTCGGCAAGGCCGAGGCAGTGCCAGCCGCGTGCGTAGCGAACCGGCGGAGCCGCCGCCTCGATCACCCGCACCTCGTTCTCGCCCGCCGCCTGCAGTGACGTCATGAGGACTCCTTTGCCTCCGTCTTGCCAAAGCTCATCAATGGTGGGAAGTCCGGGCGGGACGAAAACAGTCGACCTCCCGCTCACCGAGACCGATCTCGGCCGGCGCGGGCCCGCCCGCAGGTTCCGGTGGTCGTCCCGGACCGCAACCGAAGATGACCCGGCACTCGGCCGGTCATCGCAGCGCCAGTCCTCGTCCGACGGGCCACCGCGCTGCTAACGTAGCAAGCGCTTGGTCGTTACACCGCGTGCCGGGCCGCTAGGCCAGCGTGCCGCCGAGGACGGAACCGTTCAGGAGGAAACCCATGAGGCTGTCCGGGAAAGTCGCTTTCATCACCGGCGCCGCGCAGAGCCAGGGCCGCAGCCATGCCGTGCGGCTGGCCGAGGAGGGCGCGGACATCATCGCCGTGGACATCTGCCGGCAACTCGACATCGTCAAGTACCCGATGGGCACCGAAGAGGGGCTGGCCGAGACCGTCCGCCTGGTCGAGAAGCACGGCAGGCGCATCCACGCAGCCGTCGCGGACGTGCGGGACGCGGCTGAACTCGCGGCCGTCCTCGACGCGGGTGTTGCCGAGCTGGGCGGCCTCGACATCGTGGCGGCCAACGCGTCGATCTGCACCACGCAGCCGTCCGAGGACCTGACCCCCGAGATCTGGCAGACCACGCTGGACATCAACCTCACCGGGGTGTGGAACACCTGCGCGGCCGCCATCCCGCACCTGCTCGCCTCGGGCGGCGGCAGCATCGTGATCACCGGGTCCACCGCGTCCCTCAAGGGACTTCCCTTCTTCCTGCCCTACGTGGCGGCGAAGCACGCGGTGGTCGGCATCGCGCGATCGCTCGCGCTGGAGTTCGCCGACCGGGGCATCAGGGTGAACACGATCCACCCCACCGGCGTCGACACGCCGCAGGGGCACTCGCCGGTCCTGCCGACGCTCCTGGAGAAGCGGCCGGATCTCGGTCCGCTGTTCATGAACACCCTTCCGGTGGAGCGCGTCCAGTCGATCGACATCAGCAACGCGCTGGTGTACCTGGCCTCCGACGAAGCCCGGTACGTGACCGGCGCGAACTTCCCGGTGGACGCGGGCAACACGATCCGCTGAGCGGCCACGCCGCGATCGGGAGGACTGCGTTCGATGGACGCCGGGATCGCCACGATCCCGGCGTCCTCACCGGCTCCCGGGAGCCGGACGATGCTGCGACCGCCTGGGTGCGCAGCCGAAGAGAAGCGGTCACGGCCCGAAAAGCGTGCAGGCCGCCCGCTGTCCCAGCCTGATCAGGAGGGACGACGGGCGGCCACGACTCAGCCCTTTCGGCGTCAGTCGGCGAGTGAGCCGAGGCGGTCGCTCGCCGTGACGCCGCCGTCGACGAACATCGTGCCGCCGGTGACGAAACTGGCTTCGTCGCTGAGCAGGAAGCGGACGACGGACGCGACCTCTTCCGGTTGCCCGACGCGGCCGAGCATCGCATCGCCGCGCATCCGGGCCGTGCGCCGGGTGTCGGCGAGGCTGCGCTCCAGCATCGGCGTTTCGATGTACCCGGGGCAGACCGCGTTGACCCGGACCCCGGCCGGGCCGAACTGCGCGGCCAGCGACCGGGTCAGCCCGAGGACTCCCGCTTTGGAAGCGCTGTACGACGGGATGTTCGCCTGCCCGAGGGTCGCGTTGATGGACGAGATCGCGACGATGGCCGAGCCCGGCTGCGCCTCGAGGTCCTCGGCGAGCGCCGCGGCCGCGTAGGCGTACGCCGTGAGGTTGACGTCGAGGACGCGTTGCCACGCCTCGCGCGACAACTTCGTCACCGGCGTCGAGTCGACAACACCCGCGGCATGAACGAAACCGCCGATCCTGCCGACGGCCCGTCGGGCTTCGCCGAGAGCGTCGTCGTACCGGGCCACGTCGGCGACATCGATCCCGGACACGGCGACCGGCGTCCCGTGGTCGTGCTCGATCTGCTTCGCGACGGCGGTCGCTCCCTGCTCGTCGCGATCCCACAGCACCACCGGTCGACCGGCGGCCGCCAGGGTGCGGGCGCAGGCCGCGCCGATCCCGGATGCCGCGCCGGTGACCAGCACCGGCGACTTCGGAGATGTCATGGCACTCATCGCGTTTCCTCCAACGTCGCACCGGAATCCGATCGGCCCGCGACGGCCGGGCCGTCGTCGGTGAGGTCGCGGCCCCTGGTCTCGGCGATGAGCCAGATCGACACGATCGTGATCGCCGCCGACAGGGCCGCGATGGCGGTCAGCGGCAGGCTCGAACCCCCGGTGGCGGCGACGAGGCTGGTGGCGATCAGCGGGGTGAAGCCGGCGCCGAGCAGGCTGGCGAGCTGGTAGCCGAGCGACACACCCGTGTACCGGACGCGGGTGCCGAACATCTCCGAGAGCATCGGCGCCAGCGGCGAGTACATCAGGTTCTGCAACACCTGGGCGATCATCAGCCCGGCCGTCATGACCACCACGGACCCGCTGTCGACCATGGCGTAGAGCGGAAACGCGAAGAGCACCGTGCCGACCGCGCCCACCATGACCACGCGGCGCCGCCCGAACCGGTCGGACAAGGCGGAGAACAAGGGGATGCAGACGATCGAGACGGACACCGTGAACAGCAGCGCCCGCATGACATCGGACATCTGGTACCCGAGCCCCGTGGCGTAGGCGATGATGTGCGAGCTGGTCAGGGCCGTGAGCGCGAAGGGCCCGATACCGGCGGCGCACGCCAGGACGAGCGCGCGCGGCTGCCTCAGCAGCTGCAGCGCGGGCACCTTGGGCTGCGCCTGGGATTCCGCGGCGGCAGCGGCCTCGCGGAACACCGGGCTTTCGACGACGCTCAGCCGGACGTAGAGCCCGATCATCAACAGCACCGCGCTCAGCAGGAAGGGCACCCGCCAGCCCCAGGAGAGGAATGCCTCGCTCGGCAGGAGGGTCACCAGCGTGACCGCGGCGGTGGAGAGCAGGAAGCCGAACGGCGAGCCGAGCTGCATGATCCCGACCCACGCCCCTCGGCGCCGGGAGTCGGCGTGCTCGATGACCATCAGCGCCGCCCCGCCGTACTCCCCGCCGACCGCCACGCCCTGCACGATGCGCAGCAGGACGAGCAACACCGGGGCGGCGAAGCCGATCTTGTCGTAGGTGGGCAGGACGCCGATGAGGAAGCTGGCGCCGCCCATCAGCATCATGGTCACCACGAGCATCGACTTGCGCCCGAGCCGGTCGCCGAAATGCCCGAACAGGAGCCCGCCCAGGGGACGTGCCACGTAGCCGGCCGCCAGCGTCCCGAAGGCGGCGACGGTCGAGACGCCCGGGGTGAGCGCCGGGAAGTAGAGCTTCCCGAACACCAAGGCCGCCATCGTGCTGTAGAGCAGGAAGTCGTAGTACTCGATGACGGTCCCCAGCAGGCTGGAAAGCGCCACCTTGCGCAATTGTGCTGACCCGGCGGAAGACGGGCCGGTACCCGTCGGGGTTGGTTCCTGCGAGTTCATCGGGGGCCTCCAGCCGATACCCGACCAATGGGGAATTTCCTATGTGGACCGTTCACCGGTCGCACCGCACGGCGATCGAGGAGGAACGCCGCGCGTCGTGCGGCAGAGCGCCCGCTACAGCCGGCCGCGGAGGTACCCGAAGAACCCGGGCGTCTTGGTGACGCGGAGGCGGGTGAGCTTGCGGTAGCTGATCCGCCACCGCCCCTCCACCTTCCGGTATTCCTCGTGGTAGTGGCCGTAGCCGTGCATGTGCTCGGTGACATCACCGCGCTGCCACCAGAGCTCGTCCTCCATCGCCCAGATCCCGCGCGCCGTGGTCGGGGAGGTGAGCTCGATCTCCGGCATGTGCCCGTGGTGCACCGTGGTGACCTTCGTGTCGCCGTCGAGGAGCCCGGAGATCGCCTTGGTCAGCGCCTCGGCGCCGACCACCTTGTTCCCCTGACCGTCCGCCTGCGGCCGGTTCGCGTCCGGAACGTCGGCGTAGGACTCGCTGACCACGTCGTCGGTGTGGCACTCCGCGTAGCGGTCCCACTGCTTGGTGTCCATCACGCGAAGGCGCCTGGCGAACAGGGCCTGGATCTCCGAGATCGCCAGCAGCTCCTCGGCCGCCGACGGCGTCGCATCCACGGGAACGCTCGACATGCCTTTCCTCCTGCGTCGTCCTTGACGTTGACCGGCAGTCGCGGTGGCGACGACCTCCGCCCGAATGCACCGGGCGGCGCGCGGACCCGGCGGGCGTTCAGCGTTCAGCCCGCTTCGTTTTTCCGCGAATTGCCCAAGCGCTTGCTTGATGGCGGGAAGGTTAACCACGCGCCGGGGAAGCGTCAAGGAGAAGGCCGCGTTTCCGTCGAGCGAGGTCGCGGCGGGCGCCGCGAGCAGGGGCCGGAACCGGTTCTCCGGAAACCGGCCCGCAGCTCGCGGCGATCATCGAATTCGGCAACCTTCGAGCGGGGTGCTCCCCCGGCGCTCCATGCGCCAGGGCGGCCCCGTTCGCACAACGCGGCAGTCAGCACGACCCGCCGGTCATCGTGCGAGCATGTCCAGCGCGGCGAGGTGGCTGAACACCATGCACGATCCGATCGGATTGCCCCCACCCGGATACGCGGTCCCGCTGACCGCCGCCATCGAGTTGCCCGCGGCGTAGAGGCCCGGGATCGCGCTTCCCGACGTGTCGAGCACCCGGGCCCGCGCGTCGGTGCGCAGGCCGCCCTTGGTGCCGAGGTCGGAGATCCCGAACGCCGCGGCGTGGAACGGTCCCTTCTCGATGGGGACCAGCGGCGAGCCGTCCCCGGCGAACGCCCGGTCGTACGGCTCGGCACCGCGGTGGAAGTCGTCATCGGTTCCGGCGGCCGCGAACGCGTTGAACCGCGCCACCGTCCGCACCAGGTTCTCGGCCGGGACACCGATCTGCTCGGCGAGCTCGCCCAGGGTGTCGGCGCTGAACCACAGGCCGGCGTCGACGTAGTCCTCGGTCTCCCCCATCGGAACGCTGGTCGAGCGCACCGGCGGCCGCGCACCCTCGCGGTCGTCGTAGATCATCCAGAACGGCAGCGTCACGCTGCCGTCGCCGATGCGGTCGATGACGACGCGGCCGATCCGGTCGTACGGCCACGACTCGTTGACGAAGCGCTCCGCGTTGTCGTCGACGAAGATCCCGCCGGTGAACCACAGCGAGAACGTCGACGTCCCGTCGGGGTGGGTGATGCCGGGCGACCACCACGCCTCCGACATCAGGTCGGTGTCCGCGCCGGCGTCGATGCCGGCCTGGATCGCCTTGCCCAGGTTGCCCGACGGCCCCATGGCATCGCGCGCCGCCCCCGGGACCCGGTGCTCGGTCCGCATCGACTGGTTCCGCTCGAATCCGCCGGAGGCGATCAGCACGCCCCTGCGGGCGCGGATCCGGCGCCGCCGACCGCCCTCGTCGACCACGGCACCGACCACGGCGTCCCCCTCGCGCACCAGCTCGTCGCAGACGGCGCCGCGGCGCATCCGAACCGCGTCCTGCTTGGACAGCGCGAGGAGCAGCCTGCCGATCAACGCCTGCCCGCCGATGAGCAGGTCGGCCGGCGGATTGCCCGCCCGGTCGACGTCCAGCGGCGGCCGGAGGGAGTCCCGCAACGCGCCGAGCCGCGCGGGCTCCAGCGGCGTCGGCATGATGTGCCGGCCGGTCGCACTCGCCTTCGGGGCGGACCCGAAGTAGTCCGGCCACGGGTAGACCAGGAACTCGAAGTCGTCGTCGGCTTCCAGGTAGTCGACCAGCCGTCCGCCGTTGTCCAGGAACGCGTCCTGCAGCTCCCGGGGCGTGCGATCCCCCACCACGGCGCGGAAGTAGGTCTTGGCGTCCGCCAGGGTGTCCTGGTCACCGGCCCGCCGGAGCACCGCGTTGCCCGGGAACCACAGGCCGCCGCCGGAATACGCCGTGGTGCCGCCGAACTTGTCGGTCGCCTCGGCCACGATCACCGAGAGCCCTTCCCGGGCCGCGGTGTAGGCACCGGTCAGCGCTCCGCCACCGGATCCGATCACCAGCACGTCGCACTCGTCGTCCCAGCGGTTCGCAGTCTCGTCCGTCGCCATGGGATGACGATGCTCCCGGGCGGCTCCGCCGTGCCGATTCGATCCCACTGACCAAGACGGACATTTCCCGCTCAGCCAGCTGAGCAAGCGCTCGGGCGGGAGCGTCCGGAGCCCGCCGCGGGCCCGGTGCGGTGCGGATTCCCGATGAGCGGGAGGCCTGCGGGCATTCGGCGGGCAAGGCTGGAAGCCTGGTGCTTTCGGGTGGCGCAGGAACCGGCGATCCCGCCCAATTCGGGCCATTCCGCCGCTGAGCTTTCTTCATCTGGTCGGCCCGCAGCCGCGGGCCGCAAAGCCGCACGTCGATGGAGGTGTCGCATGCGCCGCAGGCGCATAACCCACCTACGCAGCTTGCACCGCCGCGGGTTCTCAGCGCTCGCCTGGCGAGGACGGCCCAGCCGCCGTGTATTGGCATACATAAGGTTGGGCACCCGGAGTCCAGGCGGGCGCTGAGGTTCCGCCACCCGCACCGCCACGCAAAACGAGGTTGGAAAAACCTCATTGAGAGGGAATCCGATGGGACGACTCGATGGCAAGGTGGCCATCATCACCGGCGCCGCGCAGGGCTTGGGAGCCGCCACCGCGCGGCTGTTCGCCGCCGAAGGTGCGGCCGTGGTGCTCGGTGACGTGCTCGTCGACGCGGGGAAGCAGGTCGCGGACGAGATCGGTTCGCGCGCGATGTTCCACCAGATCGACGTCCGGGACGAGGCGGACTGGCGCGCGTTGGTCGCCGCGTCCGCCGACCGGTTCGGCGGCATCGACATCCTCGTCAACAACGCGGGAATCCTGCATTGGGCGGAGATCGAAGAACTGTCGGTCGTGGACGCCCAGCAGGTGCTCGACATCAACGTGCTCGGCGTCCTGCTCGGCGTCAAGGCCGTGGTTCCGGCGATGAAGGCGGCGGGACGGGGCGTGATCGTCAACACCTCGTCGGTGGACGGGCTCCGCGGCGTCAACGGCCTGGCCGCGTATTCGGCCAGCAAGTGGGCGGTGCGCGGGTTGTCCCGGTCGCTGGCGTACGAGCTGGGACCGTCCGGAATCCGCGTGTGCACCATCCATCCCGGCGGGATGAACACCGCGATGGGAAATCTCGCCGGCGAGTCCGGCGATGCGCTGCAACAGCACTACGTCGACGTGCCGTTGCAGCGCATCGGCGAGCCGGACGAGATCGCCCAGGTGACGCTGTTCGCGGCCAGCGACGCGGCGAGCTACCTGTCCGGTGCGGAGATCGCGGTCGACGGCGGCTGGTCGGCCGGAACGTACTACCCGACGCTGCCCGGCGCGCCGGACGGAGTGCTGCACCGGTCGACGGCGCAGACCCGCCCGCCCGGGCGGCAGGTGACGTGCCGCCCCGGCAGAACCCGCTCCTAGGACTCGTCGATATCGATCGCTTCCCTTGCACGTCCGGAAGTGAGACCTGGTCCGGGGCGGCAAGAACCGCGCCGCCCCGGACCCGAGGCTGACGTCAGCTGGGAGAAGAAGCCGGGGCCTCTTTGCCTGCAGCGTGGCGCGCCACCACGGTGCCGTAGACGAGCCCCTGACCGATGGTCGCCCCGGCTCCCGGATACGTGGTGCCGAACGCGTTCGCCGCGGTGTTGCCGATCGCGTAGAGCCCGTCGATCGGGGAACGGTCCGACCGCAGCACCCGCCCGTGCCCGTCCGCTCGCAGCCCTCCGCAGGTGCCGAGGTCGCCGAGGACGATCCGCACCGCGTACAGCTGTCCCTGCAGGGGGCGCAGGTTCGGGTTCGGCGCGACGGTCGGATCGCCGTAGTAGCGGTCGTAGGCGCTGGCGCCGCGGCCGAAGTCCTCGTCGACGCCGGCGGCCGCGAGTTCGTTGAACCGGCGCAGGGACGCGACGAGGCCCTCGACCGGCAGCCCGGTCCGGCGGGCCAGATCGGCGGGGTCGTCCGCCCGGTGCGCGATGCCGGCGGCGTACCAGCTCTCCGGCAGCGGCATCCGCGGGAACAGCCCGGCCGCGTACACGTAGCTGTTGCGGTAGCGCTGGTCGAACACCATCCACATGGATCCGACGGCGTCGCCGGCCCGCTCCCGCTCCAGGACCCGCTGGCCGAAGCTCATGTAGTCGGTCGCCTCGTTGACGAACCGGCGGCCGTGCCGATCGACGATGAGCGACCCCGGCAGCGACCGCTCGGCGAGCAGGACCAGGGGCGCCGCCCCGGGCAGCGGCGCGACGGCCGGGAACCACCACGCCTGGTCCATCAGGCCGACGTCGGCTCCCGCCTCCCGCCCGATCCGGATGGCGTCTCCGGTGTTCCCCTCGTTCCCCAGGCTCCAGCCGGCTTCGAGCGCCTCCGACTGGAACTCGTGGCGCAGCGCGATGTTGTGGTCGAAACCGCCGGCCGCGAGCACGACACCGCGCCGTGCCCGCACCGTCACTTCGCGCCCGTCCTGCTCCAGCACCACGCCGGTCACCCGGTCGCCCTCCGTGGTCAACCGCTGCACCGAGGTCCGGGTCCACACCCGAATCCCGGCTCGCAGGACACCTGCGTACAAGCCGGCCGCGAGCGCCTGACCGCCCGCGACGTACTCCCGGCCGAGCAGCTTTCCGCCGATGCCCTGGGAAACCCGCCGCACCACGCGCGGAACCGCGCGTCGCGGAACCCGGGTCATGAGGTTCATCCACTTGTAGTCGAAACCGGTGATCGGCATGGGCACCGGGGACTTCAGGCCCGTGGGGCGCAGCCTGGCCCGCTCGGCGCCCAGGACCGCGAGGTCGAACGGCTTGCACTCGCAGCTGCGGCCGGCCGCGGTGCCACCGGGCAGTTCCGGGTGGTAGTCGGAGTAGCCCTTGCTCCACATGAAGCGCATCGGCGTGGTCCGCTGCAGCATCCGGACGGTCTCGTCGCCGTGGCGCAGGAAGCTCTCCCACCGCTGGTCCGGCGAGCTGCCGTCGACGACGGAGCGCAGGTAGAGCTCGGCACGCTCGGGCGAGTCGACCGCCCCCTCCGCCGCCAGCAGGGAGCTCGCCGGGATCCAGAACGCACCGCCGGACAGGGCCGTCGACCCGCCGACGTAGTCCGTCTTCTCGACGATGAGCACGTCGAGCCCCAGTTCTCGCGCCGCGAGCGCCGCGGCCATCCCGGTGCCGGAGCCGGCCACGACGAGGTCAACGATCGTGTCGTGAGCGGGCGCGGGAGCGGGCGGTGTGCTCGTGGGCATCGGAGTCTCCTCGTTCTGGTGCGGTACTGCGATGCCGCAGCCCACCACCGCTGCGCACCGGCGGTGAAGAGCAGCTCCCGCTCAACGGGATGCGCTCGATCCACCGATCAATCGCGCCGGCCGAACCGGCTCCGGTGGGGCTCAGGGGCGCAACGGTGCGTGAGCCGGCCGGCACGCGCCGCCATGGCCGCGTGCACGGTCTCGGGGTGGGTGACGATGTAGAACTCGCCTTGCGCCGCCTGCTCCATGATCGTCGCCGCCGCTTCGTCGGCGCCGATGGCCTCCTCGAGCATGGCCATCATGGCCTGCCGGTGTTCCTCCGCGGCCGCGATGTCACCGGATTCGACGCCGCCCGCGGCGCTGAAGATGTTGGACGCCACCGGCCCCGGCAGCACGGCCGCGACGGAGACGTCGGCGCCGACCTGGGCGATCTCCTGGTGCAGGCACTCGACCATGCCCAGCACGGCGTGCTTGCTCATGATGTACGGGGCTTGCAGGGGCAACGTCGTGACGGCACCGACCGACGCGATCGTGAGCACGTGGCTGCGCCGCTCGTCTTCGATCATGGCGGGCAGGAATGCCCGGATCCCGTGGAAGACCCCGCTGATGTTGATGTCCACGACCCGCCGCCAGCTCTCCGGCGGGACGTCCCACAGGTAGCCGACCTGCTCGACCCCGGCGTTGTTGATCAGCAGCCGGACCGGGCCGAACTCGTCGCGCACCTGGCGGGCGAGCCGCATCATCGCGTCGGGATCCCGGACGTCGACGACGTGCGCGACCACGCGGCCACCACTGCCGTGCTCCTCGTCGGCGATGCCGCGCACGGCCGGCTCGTCGACGTCCGCCGCGATCACCGTCATGCCGAGGTTCCCGGCGAGGTGCCGGGCCAATCCGGCGCCGAGCCCGGAACCGGCACCGGTCACCACGGCGAGACCCCCGCCGAACACCTCCTGCTGAGTGGGCACGGAATTCCCTCCTACGGCATCGTTCGGGTCGCGTCCCCGGAAGTCCACGGCACCACCGGATGCGGTCGCCGCTGGAACAGCACCGGCCGCGACTCCGTCCACGATGGACGCGGGCCGCCGCGGCCGCGATCGCGGTCGGCGACAGGACATCCGATTCCTCCGCAGAACTTCGACACCGGCCCCTCGCGACGGTAGACAACCGGGCGGTTCCACACCAGTATGTGGTCCTGTTGAGCGGGACATCCCAATCAAGCGCTTGGTGGGACCCCTGCGCTCCGCCCGCCGCGACCGAGGAGTTCGCGGCGATCCCGGGCGGTCGCCACGGCCACCGGCGCCGAGCGGTGCCGACGGGGTCGCGGCCGATGTCCGGCGATCCGCGCGTCCCCGCCGCCCATCACGACAACCGGAGGTTTCCCATGGTCACACGTGTTACCTACGCGCGGAGCGTGCACGACGAGGCGGAGATCAACGCCGTGCTGGAGGTGCTGCACGGCGGCCCGCTCGCACTGAAGATCGGCAAGAACGTCGCCGAGATGGAGCGCCGGGTCGCCGAGCTGTACGGCAAGCGGCTCGGGCTGATGTGCAACTCGGGCTCCTCGGCGATCTACCTCGCCGTCGAGCTCCTCGGCCTGCCCGCGGGAGCGGAGGTGATCACCTCGCCGCTCACCTTCTCCACCGACGTCTCCCCTCTCGTGCGCGCCGGCCTCGTGCCGGTCTTCGTCGACGTCGAACCGGACACCTACAACGTCGACGTGAGCAAGATCGAGGAGATGATCAGCGAGAAGACCAGGGCGCTGCTGATCCCGAACCTCGCGGGCAACGCCCCGGACTGGGACGCCATCCGCGAGATCGCCGACCGGCACGACCTCAAGGTGATCGAGGATTCCTGCGACGCCATCGGCACCACGCTGCGGGGCACGCCCACCGGCCTGCGCAGCGACATCACGGTCACCAGCTTCGCGATGGCGCACATCATCACCTGCGCCGGCAACGGCGGGATGGTCACGCTCGACGACGAACGGCTGCGCGACCGGGGACTCATGCTGCGGCGCTGGGGCCGTCGTTCCGAGCCGCACCTGTTCGGTTCGGCGGGCAGCGGGCGGGTGTTCCGCGAAGACCTCGACGGCGTCGCCTACGACAACGACTTCATCTTCGACGTCCTGCCGTGGAACTTCGAGCCCTCCGAGCTGGGCGCGGCCTTCGGCCTGCAGCAGCTGGCGAAGCTGGACCGCAACTTCGCCCGCCGCGCCGAGATCTTCGAGGCCTTCAGCGCCGCCTTCGGCAGCTACCCGACCCTGTTCTCCCTCCCCCGCCAGCTGGCGGACTTCCACACCGCGTGGCTGTGCTACCCGGTCCTCGTCAAGCCCGACGCCGGGTTCACCCGCAGCGACCTGCAGGAGTCCCTGGAGGCCGCGGGCATCGACACCCGAACGGTCTGGAGCGGCAACGTCACCCGGCACCCGATGATGCGGGGAGTCGAGTTCCGGCAGCCGCGCGACGGGTTGCCGGTCGCCGACGAGGTCTTCGAGCGGGGCATGTCCCTGGGCATGAGCCACGGCACGACCCAGGAGGAGCTGGACCACGTCGTCGCCAGCATCCACGCCTTCGCATCGCGGCACGCGCCGGCCGAGACCCGAGCCGCGCGCTGACAGCGGGCGGCCATCCCGCCCGGACAACGGGATCATTCGGGCGGGATGGCCGCCGCAGTCATCGTTCAGGCACTTTTCGCCGGCCCGAGTCGCTGCTAGCTTGTTTTAGAATCAATTCCATTTTGCCGGTCGCGGGAGGTGTGGCATGACCTCAACGTTGAGGATGAATGCCGAGTCGGCAGTCGAGGAGCCGGTACCGCCGTCCATGGTGGAGCGGATGACGCTGATCCTGGACCTGTTCGAGCACCCGCACACCCGTCGGAACCTGGAGGAGGTGACCCGGCGGACCCGTCTGCCCCGCTCGACGGCCCACCGCATCCTCGACCAGCTGGTCCGGTTGCGCTGGCTCGACCACACGACGTCCGGATACCGGCTCGGCAAACGAGCGCTCGGGCTCGGTGGCCGCGAGATCGGGCAGAACGCCCTGCGCAGCGCGGCGGCACCGGTTCTCCACGACCTGGCGATCCGCACCAAGCTGGTCGTGCACTTGGCGGTCCTCTCCGGCACCGAGGTGTACTACCTCGACAAGGTGGGCGGGCGGTCCGCGGTCGACGTGCCCTCGCGCGTCGGCGGCCGGGCCCCGGCGCACTGCACGGCGCTGGGCAAGGCGATGCTCGCCTGGCTGCCCCCGGAACGGATCGACGCCGAGTACGCCGACGCGGTCCGCCGGACCCCGCGCAGCATCGGCGATCTGGGCATCCTGCACCAGGAACTGGATCGCATCCGGCGCCGGCGCGGGCTGGCCTTCGAACGCGGCGAGTGCTTCGCCCACGTCAGCTGCGTCGGCATCGCGCTGCGCGGCCAGGAAGGTCCCGCGGCGGCGATCTCCGTGGTGGGCGACGTGCAAACGCCCATGGAACGGGTCGCGCCCCTCCTCATGCAGGCTGCGCACGCCGTGTCGAACGAGTTCTTCGCAGGCCCCGTCCTGCCGCGGTCGGACCTGGCGGCTCCCCAGCAGACGTGGTCGAGCGAGGCGATGACCCGCTTCCTCACCGTCGGCGACGGCGGCGACTGGCTCTAGAACCTGTTTCCGAACTTGCTCTGCGTGGCGGTGCGGGTAGCGGGTTCTCAGGCGCCTTCTCGCTGTGGGATCCCCGACTCATGAATGCCAATTCACCACGTCGGGGCTGTCCTCGCGAGAAGACACCTGAGAACCCGCGGCGGTGCAAGCTGCGAGGGTGGGCTAAGCGGCTGCGCCGCTTCAAAGACAAAACCCCGCGGTACCACACCTCACACCACAACACTCAAAACAGCCTCTAGCCACCAGATCCGACGTCCGGCGCGCGAACACGCGCCTCTATCCTGAGAAACCGGAGCATCCGGACGTGCGGCCAGAACAGGGGGAACAGTGGCCAGAATCGCCGATGTGCGGCCTCCCGCATCGCCGGTGTCGAAAGGCCAGGTCGCGCGCCGCGATCGCATCCTCGACGCCGCCGCGGAACTCGGTGCCACGGCCGACTTCGACCGCGTGCAGATGCACGAGGTCGCCAAGGACGCCGGTGTCGCGATCGGGACGGTCTACCGCTACTTCCCGTCCAAGACGCACCTGTTCACCGCGGTGTTCGAGGCGCAGCTCGGCAAGTTCGTCGAACAGCTGTGGCCGATCGGCGGCGAAGACGTCGTGACCGACATCGGCGAGGTCCTGGTGGCGCTCAGCCGCGAGCTGCTCCGCCGGCCCCTGCTGTGCGCGGCGATGGTCCAGAGCACCGCCGCCAGCTACACCACGGACCCGAGCGGGTATCCGGACAACGACTCGGCGCTCTCCCACGCCATCCTCCGCACCCTCGGGAAGTCCTCCCCCAGCGAGGAAGACCGGAGCACCGTCCGCCTGCTCGTGTTCAGCTGGTGGGGAGTGCTCATCTCCAGCCTCAGCCGCAAGACGACGATCAAGCAGGCCGAGGCCGACATGCGGCGGGCGGCCCGGCTGCTCCTCGCGCGATACCTGGCGTAGCCGGTCCCGGCGGAACATCTGCGGCTGGAACCGCAACGGGTTTCCGCAACGAGGAAGCCCGTGCGCCGTCATGCTCCTTTCGCGGAGAACGTCGTGGTGACCTCGCCGAGCGGCTCGATGACGGCGCGGAACCGCATGCCCGGTGCGACCGGGACCAGCGGGCCCAGCGCTCCCGAGAGCACGATCTGCCCGGCACGCAGCGGATCGCCGAAGGACAACGCCGTCCGCGCCAGCCAGGCGAGCGCGGCGAGCGGATCACCGAGGCACGCGGCCCCGTCACCCTCCGAGACCAGCTCGTCGTCGGCGTACAGCCGCATGGCCGCCTCCCTCGGCTCGAACTCGTCGAGCGCGAGCCGGTGGTCGGCCAGCACGAACAGCCCGCTGGAGGCGTTGTCCGCGATCGTGTCGGTGATCGCGATGTCCCAGCCGGCGATCCGACTGTCGACGATCTCCAGCGCTGGCACGGCGTAGTCGACCGCGGCGCGGACCTGCGCCTCGTCGAGCTCGCCGTCGGCCAGGTCCGCCTTCAGCACGAAGGCGATCTCCGCCTCGACCCTCGGCTGCAGCAGCCGGTGGAACGGGATCACGGCCCGGCCCGAGACGTCCATGTCGGCGAAGAGCACTCCGAAGTCGGGCTGTTCGACGCCCATCTGCCGCTGGACGGCGGGCGAGGTCAGCCCGATCTTCCTGCCCACCGCCACCGCTCCCCTGGCTTCACGCCGCCGCGCGAGCTCCTGCTGCACCGCGTAGGCGAGAGCGATGTCCGTGTCGCCGAGAACGTCCCGAACCGGCTCGGCGGGGATTCCCGTCCGTTCGGCCCTGCTGAGGCGGTCGACCGCATCGGCGATCGAAAGATCGTTGGAATTCCCGGAATTGGCCATCGATGCAAGCACACCGCTACGTTTGCGCGATTCGCCGCGCAGGCCCAGCGCCGGTCCCGCTGTCCGGGATCCCGTTCACAGACGTGCGGCCAGCTGCCGACGCAGTGCCGGGCCGGACCCGGCGAGCAGTTGATTCGCCTTGCCCCGCTTGAAGTACAGGTGCAGATCGTGCTCGAAGGTGAACCCGACGCCGCCGTGCAGTTGCAGGCAGTCCGCGGCCACCCGCATCAGGGTGTCCGCGCCGACCACCTTCGCCACCGCGGCGACGGTCGCCAGGTCGTCGCCCAGCTCGTCGGTCGCCTCGCCGGTGGCGGCGAACCGCACCGCGTACTGCGCGGTGGCGACGGCGCCGTGGACCGCGACCGCGAGATCGGCACACCGGTGCTTGAGAGCCTGGAACGAGCCGATCGCCCGCCCGAACTGCTCCCGCACCTTGAGGTAGCCCACGGTCTCGTCGAGGCACGCCTGCGCCGCGGCGGCGGACTCGGCGGCCAACGCTATCCGGGCGAGAGCGACCAGCCGGCGTGCCAGGGCTCCGCCATCGCCCTCGGGCGACAGGCGATCCGCGCGAGCACCGGCGAATTCGACGTCCGCGAGCCGGCGCGTGTGGTCCAACGCCCGGCGCGGCGTGCGAGTCACGCCCGGCTGCTCCGGGGACACGAGATGGACAGCGGCGTCGTCCCCTTCGCCGCTGATCACCAGCAACACGTCCGCCGCCGCCCCGTGCGGGACCGCACCGACCACGCCCGACAGCTGTCCGCCGGCCGCCACGACCGGCCCGCGACCGGGGGTCTCGGTGAGGCCGGCCACGGCGATCGCGACCGGCTCCTCGGCGAGTCTCTCGAGCAAGGCCACGCCGGGCTCACCGAGCGATCCCGCATCGGCCGACTCGCCCAGCAGTGTCCCGGCGATCAGCGTGTCCGGCACCGGTGAGGGCACGACGGCGCGCCCGAATTCCTCGATCACCACAGCGGCCTCGGCGAACCCGAGCCCCAGCCCGCCGAACCGCTCCGGCACTGGGAGCCCGCCGAGCCCCAGGTCCGCTACGCCGCGCCTGAAGAGCGCCCGGTCGTAGCCATCGTCGCCGTCCATCGCCGCCCGCCGGTCCGACTCGGCGCGGAGGAAGTCGGCGACCGCCTTCCGCATCTCGTCGCGCAGGTCTTCGTTCTCGCTCACCGGGTACTCCGTTTCATCCGCGAGGCAGCCCGAGAACGCGCTCGGCGATGATGTTGCGCTGGATCTCGTTCGAGCCGCCGTAGATCGTGTCCGACCGGCTGAACAGGAATGACGTCTGCTCGGGCGAGAGGTCGTAGGGCTCGTCGACGGTGAGCGCCGCCGACCCGACGACATCGACGGCCAGCTCCCCGAGGTCCCGGTGCCACGTTGCCCACTGCAGCTTGGACAGCGACGCCTCGAACCCGGACACCGAACTGCCGGCCGACCGCAACGTCGACACCGCGGTGTAGCGCATCACCCGCAGGTCGATCCACGACTGCACGATGCGCTGGCGCAGCTCCGGATCGGCCAGCGCGCCGCCCGCCCTGGCGAGCTCGACGACGTGGTCGAGCTCGCGCTGGAAGCCGATCTGCTGGCCGAGCGTGGCGACACCGCGCTCGAAGCCGAGCGTGCCCATCGCGACCCGCCAGCCGTCGCCCTCGTCGCCGACCCGGTTGGCCACCGGCGTCCGGGCATCGTCGAAGAACACCTCGTTGAACTCGCTGGTGCCGGTGATCTGCTGGATCGGCCGGACCTCGACGCCGGGCTGGTCCATCGGGACCAGCAGGTAGGACAGGCCCGCGTGCCGGCTCGACCCCGGGTCGGTGCGCGCGAGCACGAAGCACCAGTCGGCGACGTGCGCGAGCGAGGTCCACACCTTCTGCCCGTTCAGGACGTACTCGTCCCCCTCGCGCACCGCGCGCGTGCGGACGCCTGCGAGGTCGGATCCCGCGCCCGGCTCGGAGTAGCCCTGGCACCAGAGCGCCTCCCCCGACAGGATTCCGGGCAGGAAGCGGCGCTTCTGCTCGTCGGAGCCGAACGCGAGGATCGTCGGGCCGACGAGCTGCTCGCTCATGTGCAGCAAGCGCCCCGGCCCGCCTGCCCTCGCGTACTCCTCGTGGAAGATCACCTGCTGCGCCAGGGAGGCACCGCGGCCGCCGTGCTCGACGGGCCAGCCGAGGCCGATCCAGCCGCCCGAACCGAGCCGGCGTTCCCACGCCAGCCTGCGGTCGAGCGCCTCGTCCTCCCGGCCCGAACCGCCGAGGCCGACGACGTCGGCGAACTCGCCGGTCAGCTCTTCGGCCAGCCAACCGCGCACCTCGGCGCGGAATTCCTCATCACCGGTGGTCATCGTCAGGCCCCGTACACGGGTGTCGGCGGTTCGGCCTTCGCGACCAGGTCGGCGATGACCGCCGTCAGCTCCCGCGGCTCCCACCGGCCGTCCTTCACCGCGGGCGGGCCGTGCCGCCACCCGTCGGCGAGGGAGACCTCGCCGCCTTCGATCTCGAAGACGCGGCCGGTCGTGGTGGCCTCGTCGCTGCCCAACCACACCACGAGGCTGGAAACGTTCGCCGGATCCATCGCGTCGAAGCCGTCGGCGGGCTTGGCCATCTTCTCCGCGAAGACCGCCTCCGTCATCGGGGTCCGCGCCGACGGGGCGATGGCGTTGACGACCACGCCGTAGCGGGCGAACTCGACCGCGGCGACCTGGGTCAGCGCGGCGATGCCTGCCTTGCTCGCGCCGTAGTTCCCCTGGCCGACGCTGCCCATCAGCCCGGCCCCGGACGACGTGTTGACCACCCGGGCGGCGATCCGGTTGCCCGCCTTGGCCTGGTCCCGCCACCACGCGACCGCGTGGCGCAGCGGGGCGAAATGCCCCTTGAGGTTGACGGTCATGACCTGGTCCCACTCGGACTCGCTCATGTTGACCAGCATCCGGTCCCGGTTGATGCCCGCGTTGTTGACGAGGGTGTCGAGCCTGCCGAACGTGCTCACGGCGAGGTCGATCACGCCCTCGGCGGCCGCCCAGTCGGCGATGTCGGCCACGACCGCGACCGCCTCGCCTCCCGCGGCCCGCACCTCCGCGGCGACGTCCTCGACGGACGGGGACATGTCGTTGAGGACGACCTTGGCGCCGTGGCGCGCGAATTCGAGGGCGTGCGCCCGGCCGAGGCCCTGCCCGGCACCGGTGATGATGGCGACCCGTCCCGCGCAGATGCCGGCCGTCGGCCCGTCGTGCTCCGTCATGCGCCCAGATAACCACACGATCCCGATAACAAGCAAGCGCTTGGTTATCGCACACTCCCGGCGCAGCCCCGGCCCGCCACGGCCCACGCAACCGCCCGCCACCGCCCCACGCAACACGATGCCGCGCGACCGGGGTAGATACCCAACGGGATCGATCCGGGCCGCATCGACGGCGGGCTACCGCTTCGACCAGGAGTCCACGTTCGAACCACCAACCGCGGCACCCCCACCGGGGTGGTCCGCAATTTCAATGGAAATCAGAGCTCTGATTTCCATTGAAATTGCGGAAGTTGTCCACAGGAACCCGAAGTTGCCCACATCCTTCGGCGTGTCAGGGGTGCGACACACCGATGGTCCACAATTTCCATTGAAATTGCGGAGGACAGGCCATCGGTCGCCGAACCAGCGAGCACGGGTAGCCCAAGGCCGCGGGCCGCCGAGAGCGGGGCCCGCGGCTCAGGCGATCCCCACCGGAGACATGCGCCGATGCGGAGAACGAGCCCTCTAACAGGCTCTACAGGCGTTCGATGATCGTGACGTTGGCTTGGCCGCCGCCCTCGCACATCGTCTGCAACGCGAACCGCCCGCCGCGGCGCTCCAGCTCGTGCAGCATGGTCGTCATCAACCGGGCGCCCGTCGCCCCGATCGGATGGCCGAGCGCGATCCCACCGCCGTTGACGTTCGTCCTGGCCAGGTCCGCGCCGGTCTCCTTCGCCCACGCCAGCACGACGGACGCGAACGCCTCGTTGACCTCGAACAGGTCGAAGTCGTCGATCGCCATCCCGGTCCGCTCCAGCGCGTGCCTGGTCGCCGGGATGGGGCCGGTCAGCATCCAGACCGGGTCGGCGCCGCGCACCGAGATGTGGTGGATGCGCGCACGCGGGGTCAGGCCGTGCTCTTCGACCGCGCGCGGCGAGGCGATCAGGACCGCGGCCGAGGCGTCGCTGATCTGCGACGCGACGGCCGCCGTGATCCGCTCACCGCCCGCGACGGGCTGCAGGCCCGCCATCTTCTCCAGGCTGGTGTCGCGCCGGGGCCCCTCGTCGGTGTCGAAGTCGTTGACCGGTGCGATCTCCGCGGCGAACCGGCCCCCGTCGATCGCGGCGATGGCCCGCTGGTGGCTCTCGTAGGCGTAGGCCTCCATGTCGGCCCGCGAGATCTTCCAGTGCTCGGCGATCATCTCGGCCGAGCGGAACTGCGACACCTCCTGGTCGCCGTAGCGCTTGAGCCAGCCGGGCGACTCGGCGAAGGGCGTGCTGAAGCCGTACTGCTGGCCGACGATCATCGCGGCCGAGATCGGGATGGCGGACATGTTCTGCACCCCACCCGCCACGATGAGGTCGGCGGTGCCGGAGAGCACGCCCTGCGCCGCGAAGTGGACGGCCTGCTGACTCGACCCGCACTGCCGGTCGACGGTCACGCCCGGCACGTGGTCGGGCAGGCCGGCCACCAGCCACGCGGTCCGCGCGACGTCCCCGGCTTGGGAACCGATCGTGTCGCAGCAACCGAAGATGACGTCGTCGACCGCGCCGGGATCCACCCCGGTGCGATCCACGAGCGCGCGGATGGCGTGCGCGCCGAGGTCCGCCGAGTGCATCCCGGCGAGCGCGCCCCCGCGCCGCCCGACGGGAGTGCGGACGGCGTCGACGATGTAGGCCTCGGTCACGGAGTTCTCCTCTATTTCGGTGCGTCTCGGCGCCTGCGGATGCGCAATTTCCATTGAAATCGAAGGTTCGATTTCAATGAGCCTTTTTCATCCTGATCTTTGCGGGTCAGGGCTGGTGGGGTGTGTCGTTGCGGGTGAAATGGTGAAGCTCCTGGTAGATGGATCGTCGACC